>NZ_CDWTMG010000009.1:0-48769 GCF_977945845.1 Frankia sp. CcMO1 | reverse complement strand
CCCCGAAGGAGGTGACCGTCCGGCCCTCGACGAGCGCCGCTCCACCGTCCGCCCGGCCCGCCCCCGCCACCAGCGGTCCGCAACCCGTGCAGCGGCCGGTGGTCCGCACGCCCGGCCAGGGGCCGCCACCGCGGATCGGCGGCGGCAAGCGGGGGCCGGCGAACGGCCCGGGTTCCCGGCGCGACACCGGCGAGCAGCTGCTGCCCTGGGCCGACCGCTGGACGCCCGCGGACGCCGCGTACGAGCACACCGAGACGGCCGGCCCCTTCCCGCTGGTCATCCCGCCGGAGCAGCCGCCGCGGGAGCAGACCCGGTTCGTCATCGTGGCACTGTCCGTCATGATCGTCGTCGGGCTCGCCCTGGCGGTGCTCTCGATCCGCGACGTTTTCGGCACACCTGAAGACGCTTTCCCGAACTCCCAGTTCACCCCCTCGGCCAGCGCTTCGGCACCGGCGACGCCCAGCCCCGCCGGTTCGCCGTCGCCGTCGCCGACGCCGACGGCGTCCGCCAGCGTGTCCGGCGTGGTTCCGGTGATCGCGGCGATCCGCGCGCTCGACCCCCAGGGCGACGGCGACGAGGACACCGCCGGGTCGCCCAAGGCCGTGGACGGCATCCCGACCACCACCTGGCGCTCCGACAGCTACCGCAGCGCACTCTTCGGTGGCCTGAAGGACGGCGTCGGCCTCTCCCTGCGCTTGCGCGTGGCCGCTCCGATACGCAGCGTGTCCTTCGACATGAAGGGTGGCGGCGGCCGCGTCGAGCTACGGGCATCGAACTCGCCCGACGTCCTCGAAGCGGATGTCGTGGCGACGTCGGCGATGGCCGGCGGCACGGTGACGCTCACCCCCACCTCTGAGGTTCGCGCCCGGTACGTCATGCTCTGGTTCACCGAGCTGCCCTCCGACGCCGGCAAGTTCCGGATCGAGGTCTCCGAGGTGCGGGTGCAGTGACCGACCCCGGGCCGCCGCCGAGCCTGGATCACCGGGACCCCGGGAGCGAGCCGGACGATCGGCAGCTTCTCGCGGCCCACCTCGCGGGTGATCCGAACGCCTTCGGCACCCTGATCCAGCGGCACCGTGACCGGATGTGGGCCGTAGCGCTGCGCACGCTGGGTGATCGCGAGGAGGCGGCCGACGCCGTCCAGGACGCCTTGATCGCGGCCTTCCGCGGCGCGGCGCGCTTCCGGGGCGACGCGGCCGTGACGACCTGGCTGCACCGGATCGTCGTCAATGCCTGCATTGACAGGGTCCGCCGTCGCCAGGTGCGGCCGACGGTCCCGCTCGAGGACCGCGAGATCGTGAGCCGGCGCGACGACCACGCCGCCACCGAGGCCCGCCTCGACGTGGCCGCCGCGCTGGCCCGGCTGCCCACGGCACAGCGGCTCGCCATCGTCCTCGTCGACATCGAGGATCTCCCCGTCGCCGAGGTCGCCGAGCTGCTCGGCGTGGCCGAGGGCACGGTCAAGTCCCGCTGCGCCCGGGCCCGCACCGCGCTCGCCGCCATGCTGCGGGAGGCGACCGGCGTCACCATCGGCGACGGGAACCGCAACGACCCCGCGCGCGTCGGATCTGAGCGGCAACCGCGCGGGTCCGGCCCGGCGCGCGCAACGACGACGGACGCGGAGAGGCGGTGAGGGCGACCGTGCCTGTCCCTGGACCGCGGCATCCCGACCACGACCTCCTCGCCGACCTCGCGGCGCAGGTGCTGCCGGAAGACCTCGCCGCGCGGGTGCGTGCCCACGTCAACCGCTGCTCCGCCTGCGCCGGCCTGCTGGCCGAGGCGGAGGGCGTGCGGGACCTGCTCCGCGCCGACGACCCCGGGCCGATCCCCTCCGACGTCGCCACCCGCCTGGACTCCGTCCTGGCCCAGCTCCGGTCCGGTGCCGAGGGCCTCGATCTGATGCTGGACGCGGACGACGACCCCGAGGTCGAGGCCCGGTGGAACGCGGCGGCGCAGAAGCCCATCGCGGCCTGGGAGGCGGTGGCCGCCCGGCGCCGGCCGCCGCAGGACACCGAGCAGCGGGTGACGCGGTTGCGTCGCACGGGCGGCGGCCCGGTCCGGGAGCGGCGGACGGCGCTGGCGGAGCAGCGCTCCGACGAGCGGTTCGGGCGCTGGCGCCGGGGTGCACTCCTCGCCGCGGCGGCGGTCGTCGTGGTGGGCGGCGGCGGCATCGCGGTGCGGATGGTCCAGGACGGGCCGCTGGGTCAGGATGCGGCCACCTCCTCCGCCGGATCGAACGCCGACAGTGGGGGCTCGGCGCCGGCCGCGCCCGAGAACCTCTCGTCCGCGGCGGTCGTGGTCCAGACGGGCACGAACTACACCGAGGCCGCGTTCGACGGCCAGGCCAGGCAGCTGATCGCGGCGTCCCGGGCACCGCAGCGGGCGGCGGCACCGCAGGGACGCCTCGACGCGAACGCGGGCGAGAGCTCGAATCCCTCCTCCAGCGCGGGCACGGGTGCCCTCAAGGGCAATCAGTCCCTGCGGGACCCGTCGGCACTCGCGGAGTGCCTGGCGGCACTCGGCGTGCCGGCCGCGCAGCCGGTCACGGTGGATCTCGCCACCTACCAGGGCCGCGAGTCGGCCGTGCTGGTCCTGCGCGGCGCGAACGGAAGGTTCGACGTCTGGGTCGTGGCGCGCGACTGCCGGCCCGGTGCGGATGGCACTCTGAAGTACGCGACCATCGCACCCTGACGGGAACAGCGTGATGTCCGCCGCGGTTCACCAAATGCGGTAGACATCAGGCGGCAAAGCACGACGGCACCGACAAGGAGACAGCGTGAGCGAGGTCCGCGATCTGATCATCACCGGCTCGGGCCCCGCCGGCTACACGGCCGCCTTGTACGCGGCACGGGCGTCCCTCAACCCCCTGGTGTTCGAGGGCGCGGTGACCGCGGGCGGCGCGCTGATGAACACCACCGACGTCGAGAACTTCCCCGGCTTCCCCGAGGGCATCCAGGGTCCGGACCTGATGGACAAGCTGCGGGCGCAGGCCGAGCGATTCGGCGCGGAACTGGTGACGGACGACGTCGTCGAGGCGCGGCTGACCGGGGACGTGAAGGAGGTCGTGACCGGGAGCGGGTCCACGCACCGCGCCCGCGCGGTCATCCTCGCGACCGGCTCGGCGTACAAGGAGCTCGGCCTGCCGGACGAGAAGCGCCTGTCCGGGCACGGCGTGAGCTGGTGTGCCACGTGTGACGGCTTCTTCTTCCGGGAGCAGGACATCGCCGTCGTCGGCGGCGGCGACTCGGCGCTGGAGGAGGCGACATTCCTCAGCCGGTTCGCCCGCACCGTGCATGTCATCCACCGCCGCGACAGCCTGCGCGCCTCGAAGATCATGCAGCAGCGGGCGTTCGCGGACCCCAAACTGAAGTTCGTGTGGAACTCCGAGGTGGTGGGGATCGACGGCGACACCAAGGTGACCGGCGTCCGCCTGCGCAGCACCGTCGACGGTGGGGAATCGCAGCTGCCGGTCACCGGCGTGTTCGTCGCGATCGGGCACCTGCCGCGCACCGAGCTGGTGCGCGGTCAGGTGGCGCTCGACGAGGCCGGCTACATCGATGTCGAGGGTCGCACGACGCGCACGAACCTTCCCGGCGTGTTCGCCTGCGGTGACGTCGTCGACCACGAGTACCGTCAGGCCATCACGGCGGCCGGCACCGGCTGTTCCGCGGCACTGGACGCCGAGCGCTACCTGGCCGCTCTGGCGGACGTCACCACCGGCATCGCCGACGACGTCGTCGCGAGCGCGGCCGGTGTGCACGGCGCCGCCCAGTCCTGACCGGCGCCGGCCTTCATGAAGCGCACCCGCCCGCAGACTCGCCCGCAGCAGGATGCTGCCGGCATCGAACCATCGGTCAGAAATCAGGAGATGACATGTCGGCCACCCAAGCCGTAACCGACGACACCTTCGACACCGCGGTCCTGAAGGCCGAGAAGATCGTCCTGGTCGATTTCTGGGCCCCGTGGTGCGGACCGTGCCGTCAGGTGGCTCCGATCCTCGAGGAGATCGCGACCGAGCACTCGGAGCAGCTGTCCGTCGTAAAGATCAACACGGACGAGAACCCGAAGGTGGTCGCCGCGTACGGCGTGACGTCGATCCCCACGCTCAACGTGTACGCCAAGGGCGAGCTGGTGAAGTCGATCATCGGTGCGAAGCCCAAGCCGTTCCTCCTCCGCGAGCTGTCGGACTGGCTCAGCTGATCCAGGCGTGGTGCCCCTGACGGGTGCCGCCCAGCCACTCCGGCGCGGGGACCACGGTCCGCTGGTGAGAGCGCTGCGGGACCTTCTGACCCGGGCGATCGGCGCGGACCGCGACGCGGCGGCCGCGGGCCCGGGCGCGGCCGATCCGCTGCTGTTCGACGAGGATCTCGAGCGGCACGTGCGCGCGTTCCAGCAGAGCCGCGGGCTGCTCGCGGACGGCGTGGTCGGGCGGCAGACGGCGATGGTGCTCGACGCCGCCCGGTGGCGGCTGGGTGACCGCATCCTGATGCACACGCCCGGCCACCCCATGCGCGGGGAGGACGTCGCCGCCCTGCAGGAACGACTGGTCGTGCTCGGCGTCCATGTGGGGCCGGTGGACGGGATCTTCGGACCGCTCACCGAGGGATCGCTGCGCGAATTGCAGCGCGGGCTGGGCCTGCGGGACGACGCGATCTGCGGGCCGGCCACGCTGCGCGCCCTGCGGGCCCTGTCCCGTTCCGTGGGTGGTGGCGACCCCTGGGCCCTGCGCACCGAGTCCGCCGTCGCGATGGCCGGCAAGAGCCTCGCCGGGAAGGTCGTCGTCCTGGACCCGTCTCACGGTGGGAACGGGCGGGGTGTGACCGGTCACGGGCTCGTCGAGGCCGACGTCGCCTACGACGTCGCCCGCAGGGTCGAGGGCCGGCTCGCGGCGACCGGCGTGACCGCCGTCCTGACCCGGGGTCGATCGGCACAGCCGGATCTCGCCGCGCGGGTCGAGCTGGCCGAGGCCGTGGGGGCTGACCTGCTGCTGTCGTTCCACTGCGAGGCGCACAGCTCCGGACAGGCGTCCGGCTTCGCGACGTACTACTGGGGGGGCCGGCGCGTGGGCCAGCGGTCCGCCGTCGGCCACCGGCTGGCGACCCTCGTGCAACGCGAGGTCGTGGCCCGCACCGGCATGCTCGACTGCCGCACCCATCCGTGCTCGTACGACATCGTGCGGGTGACGCCGATGCCGGCCGTGCTCGTCGGGCTCGGGTACCTGAGCAGCGAGGACGACGCCGCGCGGCTCGCGGACGCTGCGTTCCGCGACACCGTGGCCGAGGCGACCGTCGTCGCCGTTCAGCGGCTCTACCTGGGTGACGACGACGCCGCGACCGGCACCCTGCGCCTGAAGGACGTCCTAGCCCACGCCGGCCGCACCTAACCCCCGCCGATCATGCAATCCCCGCCGATCATGCAATCCGAGATGATCGACAGACCACTAGTGGTCCAGGGAGCGCGTCGCGGTCAGCGCCGGCGCGCGCACGGTGCCGAGGATCCGCTCGAGCGCGAGCTCGACGTCCTCGCGCCAGGACAGCGCCGTCTTCAGTTCCAGCCGCAGCCGCGGGAACCGGTGATGCGGCCGGACGGTCTTGAAGCCCACCGACAGCAGCATGTCCGCGGGCACCAGGCAGTTGCTCCCCGGCTCCTCGCGATCCGCCAGCCCCGCGCCGGCCGCGAGTCCGAACGCCTCGATGGCGCGCAGGCCGCGCCGCGTGAGGTCCTTCGCCGTGGCCTGGACGAGCATGCGAGCCAGCCCGCCACCGGCGAACTGCGGCAGCACCCGGGCCGTCATCAGCAGGACGGCGTCGCCGGTCACGGGCGACGTCGGGAACGCCAGCGACCGCGGGACGAACGCCGGCGGCGCGTACATGACGAACCCGGCCGGCTGCTCGTCGACGTAGGCGACCCGGCCGCACGACCCCCACTCGAGGAGTGTCGCCGAGACCCACGCCTCCTTCTCGAACGCCGTGTCACCGGCTTCACGGGCCCGCCGGGCGGCGACGGGATCCAGCTCCCAGACGACGCATTTGCGGCACGGCTCGGGCAGATCCCCGAGGTTGTCGAGCGTGAGCGGCGCCAGGCGGCGTCCCATCAAATCACCCGTCCAGGCACATCGCCGTCGGCATCGAGAGCGGTCACGTCTACCGTCCCGCGGTCGGTCACGTCGTCGGCGTCCGTGGCCGGGACACCCGTCGCGGGCGCGGCGGCCGGTTCGACCGGCGCCGCCGGCAGCCGTCCACGCAGGAGCGCCGCGCAAAAACCGGCAAGCATGCCGACGCCAAGGCCCGCTACGGCAAGCCGTGCGAGGCGCATGCGAGACTCCCTGCGGCAAACGGATGTACGAACGAATGCGGCCAGAATGTACTGGCGGCGACCGACGTGCTCCGATGAAATGTTACGGGGGTCCTCGTCACCGGTGAATACGACGGGCAGTTAGTTTTTTGCTTCTCACGGTTACGGGCCGTGATCAAGGAAGAGGTGCGGCATGCAGTTCGGGTCTCGGCTGGACCGCTGGATCGATTCATATGCCGCACGGACGCGGGGTATGACGGCGTCCGAGATCCGCGCGCTCTTCGCCGTCGCCAGCCGGCCCGAGGTCGTCTCGCTCGCGGGCGGAATGCCGTACTTGTCGGCATTGCCCCTCGATGTCGTGGGCGATGCCCTCGCCCGGCTCGTCGCCGAGCGCGGCGAGGTAGCGCTGCAGTACGGGTCCGGGCAGGGCGATCCCGAGCTACGCGAACGCATCCTCGACGTGATGGCGCCCCAACGCGTCGACGCGCACCCCGACGACGTCGTCGTCACGACCGGCTCCCAGCAGGCGATCGACCTCGTCACCCGGATCTTCGTCGATCCCGGCGACGTCATCGTGGCCGAGGCACCCAGCTACGTGGGAGCGCTCGGCGTCTTCCGCGCCTACCAGGCCGACGTCGTCCACGTGCCGATGGACGACCAGGGCCTGGTCCCGGAGGCTTTGAGCGACACGCTCGTCCGGCTCCGCCGGGAGGGCCGCCGGGTCAAGCTGCTCTACACGGTGCCCAACCATCACAACCCCGCCGGCGTGACCCTGTCGGCCGCCCGCCGCCCGCAGATCGTGGAGATCGCACGGCGGTTCGGCGTGCTGGTCGTCGAGGACGACCCGTACGGCCTGCTCGGGTTCGACGGCGACCCCCACCCGTCGCTGCACTCACATGACCACGAGGGTGTCATCCACCTCGGTTCCTTCTCGAAGACGTTCGCGCCCGGGCTCCGGGTCGGCTGGGCGGTCGCGCCGCACGCCGTCCGGGAGCGGCTGGTCCTCGCGAGCGAAGCTGCGATCTTGTGTCCGAGCGCGTTCAGCCAGCGGGCCGTGTGCAGCTACCTGACCGGCCACGACTGGAAGCATCAGGTCGGCGTCTTCCGGGACCTGTACCGGGAGCGGCGAGACGCCACGCTCCACGCCCTCGCGGACCTGCTCCCCCAGGCGCACTGGACGGTGCCGAAGGGTGGGTTCTACGTGTGGGTCCGCCTGCCCACGGGTCTCGACGCGAAGGCGATGCTCCCGCGGGCGGTGACCCAGCGGGTCGCGTATGTCCCCGGGACGGCGTTCTTCGCGGACGACCAAGGGCGGGATCACCTTCGGCTGTCCTACTGCTATCCGCCGCCCGAGCGGATCCGCGAGGGCGTCCGGCGGCTCGCGGGCGTCGTCGAGGCGGAGTTGGAGGTGCAGTCCACGTTCGGCCCGACGTCGTTCACGGGGGGCGACGGAGCGCGCACGGTGCAGTCTCCCGGCCCGGACCTCACGTGATGTTCAGTCCACGGGTCCTCATCCTGGCCGGCGGGTTGTCACACGAGCGCGACATCTCTCTGCGCTCGGGACGCCGGGTTGCGGACGCCCTGCGCGACGCAGGCTGCCAGGTGCAGGTGAGTGATGCCGACGAGCACCTGCTCGACACGGTACGGTCCGGCAACGTCGACGTGGTCTGGCCGCTGCTTCACGGCGCCAGCGGCGAGGACGGTGCGGTCCGCGACGTTCTCGATCTGGTCGGTGTGCCGTACGTCGGGTCCCGTCCCGACGCGTGCCGCATCGCCTGGGACAAGCCGGTGGCGAAGGGCGTCGCGCGGGACGCCGGGTTGCCGACGCCGCCCTTCGTCGCCCTCCCCCACGGTGCGTTCCGCGAGCTGGGGGCGCCACGGATCCTGGCCGCGATCATCGACCGGCTGGGACTGCCGCTGGTCGTGAAGCCCACGCGGAGCGGCTCAGCACTGGGTGCGTCCGCCGTCCGCGCTGCCGACGCGCTGCCCCGCGCGATGGTGGACTGCTTCGCGTACGGCGACGTCGCGCTGGTCGAGCGATACGTCGGCGGCGTGGAGGTGGCGGTGAGTGTGGTCGACACACCCGCCGGGCCACGTACGCTGCCGCCGGTGGAGATCGTTCCGGATGGCGGGCTGTACGACTACGACGCGCGCTACAACGCGGGGACCACCGAGTTCTTCTGCCCCGCCCGCCTTACGCCGACCGCCATGGACGCCGTCCAGGAGATGGCGCTCACCGCGCACCGGGCGTTCGGGTTGCGACACCTCTCGCGCACGGACCTCATCGTCGACACGGACGGCCAGCCGTGGTTCCTCGAGGTCAACGTGGCGCCCGGGATGATGGAGACGTCGCTGCTCCCCCAAGCGGTGGAGGCCGCCGGACTGCGCCCGGCCGACCTCTACCGGCGTCTGGTCGAGGACGCGGCGGTGTCGGACGAACGACCGCCGGTCAACTCGCCCTGAACGCGCCGCGCTCGTCGGGGACCAGAATCTCTAGAATCCGGTTCAGATCCTCGACGCTCGCGAACTCGACGCTGAGCTTCCCCTTGTTCCGCCCCAGCGAGATGTTGACACGGGTGTCGAGCCGGTCCGCGAGGCGCCCGGCCAGGTCATCCAGCTCACCGTGATTGCCGCCTGGACGTGGCTTGCGCCGCGACGGTGCCGGGCTGTCGGCATCGCTGAGCGCAACCGCCTCCTCCGTCGCCCGGACCGACATCCCCTCGTTGACGATGCGCTGTGCCAGCTTGTCCATCGCGTCGCCGTTCTCCAGCCCGAGCAGTGCCCGGGCGTGGCCGGCCGAGAGCACACCCGCCGCGACGCGACGTTGCACGGCCGGGGGCAGGCGAAGCAGCCGGATCGTGTTGCTGATCTGGGGCCGCGACCGGCCGATCCGGGTGGCGAGCTCCTCGTGAGTGCATCCGAAGTCATCGAGCAGCTGCTGGTACGCGGCGGCCTCTTCGAGCGGGTTGAGCTCGCTGCGGTGCAGGTTCTCGAGCAGCGCATCGCGCAGCAGGTCGTCGTCTGACGTGTCGCGGATGATGGCCGGGATCCGGTCCATCCCCGCTTCCTTGACGGCGCGCCAGCGGCGCTCGCCCATGATCAGCTCGTAGCGCGGCTGACCATCGGAACCGTCGGGCAGGGGGCGCACGACGATCGGCTGCAGGACGCCGATCTCGCGGACCGAGTGCACCAGCTCGGCCAGCGCCTCTTCGTCGAAGACCTGGCGCGGCTGCTTCGGGTTCGGTGTGATCGACCCGGTCGGGATCTCGGCGAAGCGGGCACCGGGGACGGGAACGAGCTCGGGGCCGGCTGCGGCCGCGGCGACACCGCCGCCGCTCGCCGACGAAGCGGACGTCGTCAGCGGAGGGATGGCCGTTCTGGCCGCGGCGGTCGCCCGGCGCGCGTTGTCCTTCTTCGCCGCGCCCGTGTCCGAGCTCTGCGCGCCGTCGGACGTCGCGGAGTCCGTGCCCGCCGCCTCGCCGTCATCACCGGCCCTGGCTTCGGTCGACTTGTCGGGCTCGGTCGAGGACGCGGAATCGCCGGAGCTACCGTCGCCGTCCTTTCCCGGCTCTTCACGATCAGGAAAGAAGACGTCGACCGGCCGGTCTCCGGCGGGCTTCTCGGTTGGGGGCGCCGCCGGGATCAGCGCCCCGAGGCCCCGTCCGAGGCCCCGCCGCTTCTCACTCACCTTCGCTCATTCCCTTTCCTCGGGATGCAGGCCCGTCAGTCGTCCTGCTCCGCGCCGGTCCCCAGGACCTGCTCGGCAAGTTCTCGAGCGGCCTCGAGGTAGGACAGTGCCCCACTCGACGCCGGGTCGTACGTCATCACCGTCTGCCCATGGCTGGGCGCTTCCGAGATGCGAACCGACCGCGGGACGGTCGTGCGCAGCACCTCGGTCGGAAAGTGTGCCCGGACTTCGTCCGCGACCTGTGACGAGAGGCGGGTACGCCCGTCGTACATGGTCAAGAGAATCGTGGAGACACGCAGCACCGGGTTGAGGTGTCCCTTGATGAGCTCGATGTTGCGCAGCAACTGGGACAGGCCCTCCAGCGCGTAGTACTCGCACTGAATCGGGATCAGGACCTCCCGTGCCGCGACGAACGCGTTGACGGTCAGGAGGCCGAGGCTCGGCGGGCAGTCGATGAGGATGTAGTCGAGCCGCTCGGACTCGTCCTTGTTGCGCTCCTCCAGGAACGCCGCCACGGCCCGCTGAAGCCGCGATTCGCGCGCGACGAGCGAGACCAGTTCGATCTCCGCTCCGGCGAGGTCGATCGTCGCGGGTGCACACCACAGGTTCTTGACGTCGGGGCACGGCTGGACGATGTCCGCCAGCGGCATGCTGTCGACTAAGACGTCGTACACGCTGTCCACCTCGGAGTGGTGCTCGATGCCGAGTGCGGTGGAGGCGTTGCCCTGCGGGTCGATGTCGATGACGAGGACGCGAAGGCCGGCACGGGCGAGCGCGGCTGCCAAGTTGACCGTCGTCGTCGTCTTGCCGACGCCGCCCTTCTGGTTCGACACGGTGACCACACGCGTGTCCTTGGGCCGCGGGAACCGCCGGCCGGCGAGCTCGATCCGGCGCCGGGTGTCCTCGGCGACCTCGAGGGCGAGCGGCGTGGAGTCGTCCAGGACGGAGATGGACTCCACGAACGGGTTGGGGCCGTCGCCCGGGAGCGTCGGAATGGCCGGCGGCGTGGCGGCCGGGTCCACCCACGGACGCGTCACGGTGACCGAGATTCCAGGCGCGTCGGGCTCGGCCTCCTCGCCCGAGCCCGACTCCGAGCCCGAGCCCGAGCCCGAGCCCGAGCCCGAGCCCGGAGCCGCACCCTGCCCGGCCGTGTCGCGGTACCGGTCCGGCTCCTGGGTCGAGGTGCCTGCCGCGTCACGGGCTTCCACAACGCCGCCGTTCTTGGAGGAGTCGCCTTCGGTCAGATCGACAACCTCGGGTTCGAGCTCCGGTTCCGAGGTGCCCTGGCTCGCACCGTTGCCGGGGTTGAGGCCGGGGGCGGCCGGGTTGCCGGCCGGGTTCGCGGCCGGGTTCGCGGGGGGGCGATTCTGTGGGGGCGGTTCCTGTGTCAGGACGCCGATACGCGCGGGCTCACCCGACGTCTCGGCACTCCCACCGAAGGCGATCCCCCGAGTGACCGTGCCGCCTGCGACACCGGGCCGGGGGGCGGGAGCGGGGTCCACGTGCGTTCCGTCCGCCTGTGCTGTGTCTGGCATGGAGGGCCTTCCGTCGTCGTGGGCTGTCGCCGTGGCGTCGACGGTGGGGTCCGGACTGCTTGTCGTGCTGCTGGGAGCTGTCCAGGCCCGAGGTGGTTCCAGTTCCGGTGTGCGACGGGTCTCCGCGCCCCGACGACCGCGAGATGGCTCCTTGCCGTTCCGAGGCCATCCCAAGCCACCGGCCATGCGCTTCAATGCGTCTGAAGGCCAGCCCAATCCGCTCACCAAGATCCCTTCCCGTCGATCGCCCGGGCTATCATCTCGCGTTCTTCCTGAGTGCCAAGTGGCTAATCCACAGGACTTGGCCCGATCCAACGACGCGTGGTTACAGAATGCCCCGTCTCCACCGTCGAGCCGCCCAACGGCGGCCCCAGAGCGCCGGCGTGTCGCATTTCTTACCCCGATTTTCCACATGTCGACCTTGTCTGTGACTTTCAGCAGTGGATCAGGCACGTCACGGATGCGCAGGCCGACCACCGACGCCCCGGTCGTCCTGCCCCGCGCGGCAGGGGCCCCGCGCTCAAGCCCGGCCAACGGATTCACGTGAAACATCACATGGCGCGGCTCCGAGCGGGGCAGCCACGTCGGCTTGAGGCCTCCGTCCCACCTTGGCTGTGGATCAGTCTGGACACGACGAGCTCGGCGGGCGATCGCCATGCAGAACGGTGCGCGACGGGGGGGCGCAAGCCCCCTCTTACGACTCGCGGCCGCCACGCACCACTAGCCAATCGCACCCGGCATAGGAGGTTCCGCGGACAGGGGTGTGGAGTCGGGCGTGCTCCCTTTCCGCGGAACCTCTCGGGCACCTGACTGCCTTCGTGGCACGAGTGCGTCTCACCCGCCCAACTCAGTCGGCCGCGACAGCACTGGCTTCCACGCTGCGCACGTGCCACCATCCGGGCCGGGGCGCCATGCGCTCGAGAACACGGCAACGGTCACCACGCCCGCCCCCTCCACCGAGCCCCACCTCCAGGCGCCTCCAACATCACGTCAGCCAACTCAGCCGTCGGCCATGGCATGCCGCTCGCGCCTCAACCTCGTCCACTGCCCGGGTAGTTGCCGACCGACGAGTCAGCTCCGATCGACCGCGTTCAACTCCGCTCTGCGCGGGTGGTTCTCCGACTACCGCCCACAGACTCGACTCCTGCCCCCAAGTCCGCCCCAGACCTCTGGCAGTTCCACGTGAAACATCACCTGGCCGGGTGGCGCGACACCGGGGCGCAAGGACTTTGCGGGTTCGCACCCATCCGGTAGCAACCCGGCGACCCGGTCACACCTCCGAGTATCAACGCCACGGAGCACCGACCCCGCGGTTCGCCGTTCCGGCTCACCGACGCGGCGCATCGCCAATCATCCGCATCCGCGTCCGCACCCCGCTCTGCAATGAGCCGGAATTGCTTCGGCCGCCGAGCGCCCGCGGAACCCCTCCTCCCTACGAGTCGTTGGCTGCGTGTCCGGCCTCGGGCTGCCCAGACCTCATTGCGGCTTCCACGTGGAACGGCACGTGGCCGCGCCACCGCAGCGACAGGTGCGGGGGGCCTACGCGGCGGCAGCCTTCCAGTCGGCGACGCCGACCGAGCTCAGGTGACCACCTCCACGTCACTCGATGCTCCCGGCCCACAGATTGGGAATTCCGCCACAGCGCCCTTGGCGCTGAGCGCGCATCGGCGATGACCGAATGGCCGCGCGGACCCGGTGTTGACTCTCCAGGATCAAGGCAGCCTCGCGCGGCATCGGGCCGCCCCAACCGGGCGAGTTTCACGTGGAACATCAGTCGGCAGCAACATGTCCGCTGCTTCTACAGCGTCCGCGGTGCAGCTCAGCCAAGTCGCCACACGACGCGAGAGTCGGCCCGAATCGAGCACCCTCTCCCGACCGATCTTCCCCGCTACCTCGACGCTCCTTCCGAACCACGGACCGCTGCTGCCGGCGTCGGGGTACGTCCAGACTCAATGGCTACTTCACATGGAACATCACACATCCGCGTAGGCCCCACGTGGGCCCAGGAGAGGCTCGCCCGGCGGCAGCAATCCGGCCAGCAATGGCGTCGACCCGGCCAGCACATACCGATCCTCAGGATGTTGCCCACCCCCTGCGCAAGTCCACTCCTCCGACTCCCACGGCCCGCGCCCTTCAACCCGACCACACCGCCGCGCGGCTCATCTCGCCGCGCCCACGGCGCTCGCCAGGCTCAGTCGTGGCCGGCTCGTCCGGCCACATCGCGCGCAGCCACTTCGCGACCCAGCCCGGCCAGGGGGTTGGCGGCCGAAACTTCGGCCCTGGTCGACCGCGTTCACCACCGCTCCGCGCGTGGTCTTCGACCGCTGATCGACGGCCGAGCCTCCACTTCTCAGGCCCGGTCGTCTCCCCGACAGCCAGCCTCCCACGGTTCCGGCGCGCTCCACGCGAAACGTCACGTGGGTGCGCGGCTTCAGCTGGAGCGCAAGGGTTCAGTCTCGGGGAGTCGCTACCGAGGCGTCAGTCTCGATCGACCACGTTCTCCACTCTGCGCCGACGGACTCTCGATCACCGATCGCCCTCCATCCCCTTCACCTGCGTCGCGACCAACTCACCCGCATCGCGTCGCCAAGCCCATCGGCAGGTTCCACGTGAAACATCTCCGAAGTCATCCAGGGTGGTACTCGACGCTTCCGGACCAGTCCTCCCGCTCACCAGGGCCACGCATCGCCGACGCCCCAAGGACACTGGCAGGCCAGCGGCCGCACGGAGCCCCGCGCACCGCGGTCCCAGCCGGATCAACCTGCCGCCGATGCTGCCCTCGCCTCGAATACGAGTTGTCCCTACTCTCCGACTCTGGAGTTGCGACGGAGGACTCTGCTCCATCGGGTCCCTTCCTGACGCGCTGAGTCGGCGGTCTGAGACGAGCGAGCGGCGGTCGACGTTCTCACTCCCCGCCAGGGCAACCCCGCGGAGGCAGGTGGCGGCCCAGCCCTCAGCGGTCTTGCGGAGAGCATCACGTGGCTGCGCTGCGCCGGCCAACCAACCACGCCCACGCGCGGCTCATCTCATCGCCGCCACGCGCACCCGCAGCATCTCCTCCGGCACGCCACAGCGTTGACCCGACTTCCGACATGGAACGTGGAAAGGGAAATGGGTGAGACAGCGGATCCCGTCGACCCCGCGAGCCGCAACCCTCTCGCCGTGCTGCCCGTCGCTGCACGAGTCCGAAGCGTCGGTCCCGCCAATGTGTCGGTCTACGAGTTCCAGGCATCCCAATGACCCGCGCCGATCTCTGACCACTTCAAGGGGAGCCCAGCACCGCCGACCCCTGGCCCGCCGGCGTCGCGCAATTCAAGCCGGACGGTCGCCGACTGCGTCGACGGCGCCCCGCTGACTCGGGCCACGCAGATGCTCCGGCAGGTTCCATGCGAACGTCGCGCAATGTCCCGAATCGAAGAGTGCCCACACGAATTCATGCGGCCGGCAGTTGGGTTCCCCCGACCGGCCGCCGCCACGACACCCCTGAGGGGAAAGCTCGAAGGTGACCTTCGACCGAAGTGATGCGAGCAGCCGGGCGCGGCCGAGATCGGCGCCCATCTCCCCAGGTGCCGCCGCTCTGCCGATGACGCCTATCGACACCAACCCAGTCGGCGCACAACCGCGAACGCCGCCCGCTCCCAGGAGCAGAGGCCTCCCTGTCGCCAGCCGGGCGAGTCACGGGTCGAAGAGTCCGCTCCGTCGGGCGTTGGTCCGAGAATTCACCCGGCGCGACGACCGCGGTACGGCGTGGCCGTCGCATCATCCTGAGACCGGAAGCTGCGCCCAGCACTGCGGAGGTTCTCGCTTCCATTGCCGCCTCCCTGTTTCACGTGAAACTGCGCCCCGCCATCTCTCATGCGTCCTGCGCCCGCATCTGGCCCCGCTCCGACCCTCGGCTGTTCCGGCGACGCGCTCCAGAGTCCACGGCGTACTCCCTGCCGAAGGTCCCAATCTGCGTCGCGAAGCGAGATCGACTCCCGTTCATCGAAGGGTCATCGACGCCGTCGGGACCTGGTCGGCACACAGCTCATGCCAACTCCGCGCCGAGACGCGCAAGACACCAGAAGCCTCTAGTCCGGCACCAAAGGAGTGAGCACGGCTGCGCCAGCTCGTGCGGTTCCACCGGCGTCCACGCGCCCCTGCAATCGCCCTTCGAAGTAGCGCCGACACCTCCGCTGCCCAGGACCCCACCTCTCCCCCGCGCAATGGGTCGGGAGCGGTGGAACGTCTACACCGCCCCTGATCGGTGCCCTGCTTGCGCGCGTCGTGCGTGCCCGCCGAGGGTCACCCGTCCTCAGCGCGTCACCGGGTCCGAGATCCGAGGTCTGCCGGTAGTCGCCGGTTCGGGCTTGTGTTTCCCACCTCGGGTTCGACGGATGGGTCAGGACTGGCGAGCTGGTCGAGGTGTCCCGGCACCGGCCGACCCAGGCTGTTCGGAGATTGGGTCCGATGACGACTACGTCGTTGGCCAAGACGATGAACGCCTTGATCACTCCCCTGCCTCGTTCGGTGCTGGCACGCAGATTCTCGAAGCCGCGGTTCTGCCGGAGGAGTTGTGCGAACCACCCAGCGGGCCCTGACTCGCTGGGGTGCTTCTTGGTGCTGATCACGCTGCACCCCTCCACGCTCACATCGGCCAGGTCCAGCCCGGCGATGAGGTCGCATGCCTCCAGGCACAGCTGCTCCCGCTGCTGAAGCACGGCGGCCCCACCTCACTCATCGCACCGAGCTCGGATCGTGGTCACCGAGCAACTCGAGGCCGCGATCCGCTCATACCCAGCACCTAGACCTGCTTGTCGAACACCTACGCTGATCCGGATCCGATACCTGCGACATCCCAATGGACGGACCACCGTTCCTCGCGCAGGGGGGCGCCGGACAGGCCCGCAGTGTGTCCACGGCAGAGATGGCAGCGCAGGACAAGCACCTCGTGGGGGAAGAGGAGAGTCTCGACCCGCCGTGGCTATGCGGGCGCCTTGTACCGGCCCCGCGTCAACGACGCGCCTCCCTGCGCGTGATCTCCCAGCTACGGATCGCTCGCGAACGAGTGCGCGCCTCGAGAACAACGTGCTACCGGCGATCTTGGACGAGGGCAGCTCCGCCAACGTGACCGGAGGCACCCGTCGGAACCTGCGCGGTCTTCGTCCATTGCAGCCGGGCCCGTAGGCGGGAAGCTGATCACCTCGACCTGCATCGGGTTGGCCGCTGGTGGTTCGGCTGGCGGTGGCGACTGCTCCCGGCGTTCGCTCTGAGGCGCCAGAGCGCAGCGGAGCAATATTCCCCGGGCATTCTGCAAGGGATCCCGTCCACCCGACCCTGGGCCCCCTCGAGCCAGATCTCGACCACCTCCGGGAGAACGGACCTCCTCCTCGCTCCCGCGGTCGAGTTCCTCGTCGCTACTCGAACGGGGCCCCTGCCGAGCGCCATGCCATCGAGTGCGACGCCCCCTCCCAACGGCGCACCCGGCCCCCCGCATTTGCCGGGTGCCAGCTCCTGAGCAGCGACGCACCCCGAGGCGGCCGGCGGTGGGGGTGTAGGAGCGGATTGCCGCGAATTCCTGGGCGCCGGTGAGGGTCCGCAGGCAGCCGGAGACCTTGATCCGCAGTTTCAGCATCCTGATCGTCTGCTCGGCCGGGTTGTTATCCCAGGGCACGGATGGGTCGTGGACGTGTCGCTGGTAGTCGTCCCACCGGGTGAACAGGCGGGTGAACAGGGCGTGGTACTTGCGGTCCAGTTTCGTGGCCCGGGCCGCGGTCGCGGTCTGGCCCAGCACCACCGCGCTGCACAGCAGATGCTGTTGTTCGCCGACGGCCTGAGGGTCGAGCTCCTGGCCGTGCTCGCCGGCCTGGTCCACGAGTTCCTTCAGTTCCACCATCGCGTCGATGGCCTGGCCGGCCAGGCCTGCGACCGGCGCGGGTGCGGTATCGACGACGCAGACCAGCTCCCGAACCGCGTGCGCGTTGCACAACGCGTGGGTGACCTTCTTGTAGGTGTCGTACGGGGCCCACGCGTCGTGGACCGCGACCCCGGTGAACACCGGCAGCACCCCTGCGGCGTCCATCCCCGTGGTCCCGCGCTTGACGTGCACGCACAGCAGCACGTCGGTCTGGTGGAGGCCGAGTGCATCCAGTGCAGCTTCCCGGCGGTGCGGAACCCGGTCTCGTCGAAGTGCGCCAGCGGCGAAGCCACGATCCGGTCCCGGATCACCGCCAGGCTCGTGCCGGTGACCTGCTTGGCGATCCGGGTGGTCCAGCCCACCACGGTGGCGGCCGCCACCACCACCCCGAACAGGTCGGCCAACGCTTGGACGGTGCGGGACTTGGATAGGAACTGGCCGTGGAACAGGTACACCCCGATCCCGCCCAGCCGGGACCCGTACTGCACCGGCGCGTTCACCCTGTGCGGGGCATCGGCCTTGGTGACCGTCCCAGACGAACAGGCCCGCGAGACCAGCCGATGCTCGGCGACCTCGATCCGCACCGGCGGCAGGTCGAACACCTACCGGCGCTCCGCCCCGACCATCGGCGCACCCGCAAGGCCGGCGCCGCAGCCGCAGCACGCGGGCGGCTCGTGGGTGATCTCGTGATCGGGGATCTCGACCTGCCGCAACGTCACCCCGGGCTGGCCCTTCGGACGGCCCGGTCCGCAACCGCTCTTGCCTCGCAGCGACTTGGGTGCAGGCCTGGCCAACCCGTCCGAGGACGGTGGCTTGCTCGAGTTCTTCGACGTCGTGCCCAGCTCGGCCTCCAACTCGGCGATCCGTGCCAACGCCTGCCCAGAACGACCTTCAACTGCGCGTTCTCCGCAGCCAACTCCTCGTACGAGGGCGGTGGCGGGATCGGCGACTGCGACACGCCAGGATCGAAACATGATCACAAACCCGACGCCACGATCGGCACGCCGACAACCTGAACCGCCACGACCTGCCCACGTCAAGCACCCGGAACAGAGGACCTATTCGGTTGCCTCCTGTCTTGCTGGCCTGGAAGCTCTCCCCACCCCTCAGACTCGACCGCCAATCAAGCCTGCCTGGGCCGGTTCCCGTTTCACGTGAAACGAGGTCCGCAGCCGTCGGGAGTCTCTCTATCCACAGCCACCGGGCACAGGATGCCTGTTCAGAGCACTCATGCCTTCCCATGTGGAAAGGTCTGTGGATGATTCGCTGCGCTCATGTTTCACGCGAATCCAAATGCGACTCACAGGACCCTCGGCCCAGAGATCGCGCGGGCAAGGTCAGGGGCGTCGGGTGATGACCACGGCGACACCGAGGGCGATCGGGGCGCCGATCACTTGAGTGCGGCCTTCAGTGCGGTTGAGGAGCTTCTTCAATCCTCGGTTGCGCCAGGAGCTCGTGCACCCGACCGACCAGCCGGCGGCGGCCGGCTTTCACTGGGCTTCCTTGGGCTGATCACCGCCTGGCGACCGAGCTAGTCGATCAGATCGCAGCTCTTGCTGGAGTCGGAGCAGGCGTCTGGATGCACGGTGATCTGCGCCGGCAGCCGATGCCGATGCCGCGCCCGAGGTGGTGCTCGAACCGGGCCGAGGTCTACAGCGTCGCGCGCTGAAGTGGGGAAGTCATGGCCGTTGACCGGCGCGACTAAGCAACCCAGCGGGACCGCGCATGCGCCGAGCAGCAATGAGCGCGCGGTGCCCTGCTCCCTCGGCCCACCGGCGATTTCCCGGCCGATTCACCACCGCGGGCATTGACGAAGCACGGCCACGGCCACGTCGCGCAGGTCGGGACCGACGACGTGGTCGTGGTCACGGCGGTGGTCATCCAGGCATGATTGCTCGAGTCTGTTGGAGACCCCGGCGGCGATCCGCTCGTAGGAGACCCCCAGCACCAGGACCCGGACGAGCTCGTCGAACACGATCCGGCCCGCAATCCGTGGCCGGTGACAGCCCAGCGGGTGCACGACGTCGCGTTCGGGCTGCACGGCGAACCCACAACCGGTCAGTGAGGCGATCCGAGTCCAGCCTCGGCGCAGCGGCTCGGCGCGAATCCCCTCTATGAGCCGATGAGGCGGTACGAGGTCGCACCCCCAACTCGGCTCGCACCCAGCACCCAGGACCACCCTTCTTCTGACGCTGCTCGAAGCCCATTTTCACCCGCCCTTCCGGGCGCTGCTCGTGAGGGGTTGCGAAAGGTCTCGTATTCCACACTGGTGCTCGGCCGACTCCTCATGGCCGGTTTGCTGCTGGTGCCACGTGGCGTGCGGCATCGTCGGCCGGTGGCGCATGTGGCGACGCAGTTGGGCCTCTCGCGTAAGCGCGCACAATGGCCCCCTACCCGACTGATGGCGAGGAGTGATGACCGATCGCTCCAGCCATCTGAGTCGCAGTCCGTTGCGGACGCCGGTCCACCTGGTGACCGTGCCCTGCGGGCCGCGGCCGGGTTCGCCAGCCACGCACTTCACCATCCGGGAGGTGCTCACCGGCAACGCCAGGAGCCACGCCGGCCACGACGACTTCGTCGTCTGGCGGCCACATAACAAGTGCCGCGTGCCAGTCGCCAACGTCATGACCCGGTACACCTCGGGTCTGGATCCAATCGGCCGATCCGCTCCACCCCGGACACCGATCCTGACCTCACGGCCCGGAGTGCATCCCTCCCAAGGGACAGAAGGCTGATCAACCAGGCATGGCGCACTGTTCGCCCTGGTGTTTCACGTGAATCCATCCACGGCCGCGCAACCCGCCTACCAATACCGGACCAGGGGGGGCGGCGGTCGGTGACCTGCCTCGGGGGTACTCACAAGGGGGACCGGGGGACCGACGCACCGTCCTCCCCCTCGAGGGGTGGGTGTCGCTATTGCGCACTTCTCGGCGCCGTCCCTGCAACGAACGCAACCGAAGGTGCCTTGTTCACCAACCAGCGACCGTGGGTGAACGCAGTCAGCGCCCGCGGGTGACCTGGAGCTGCGAACCCCGAGCCTGCGCACGGGTCGCCATCACATCGCTGCCGGAACGACGGCGCCGCTCAAACCCGCACCGTTCGCGGCGGGGATTGAGCCAAGCCGTGTCGGCATCGGGTCACCAACCACGCCGTCGGCCTCACCGGCATTCATCTGGGCATCGCCGGCACCCAGCTTTCCAACATCACTTCCATCTCGTCATGCTGGCAGCGGTGGCTCCGCCAGTCGCGGGACTAGATCGTTGACCGGGGAGTTGCTGTCGGTCCATGGGGTGCGGTGCGAGGCGTGTCGACGGTGTCCGTGGAGAGGGCCAGTCTCGGGCGCGTCTACACACGCCCTGACCTCCCCTGGCCGGCGCCTCCACAGTCACGGATCGACCGCCCGCCGGTTGCCACCGATGCCGAGCTGGTGCCAGGCCGTGGCGCAAGTGCGGCGCGCCATGAAGACGAGTGGCACTGGTTGCGCGCCCAGCCGACCCGGGGTGGAGCATCTGTTCCCGCGGATGCTGGGCAGTCGCAGTACAACCAGCGGCTCAAGCATCTCGTGCCGCTGATGGAGGCGGCGCTGCACTTGCTGGCCGAGCACGCTCTGGCAGCGGTGCGTTGCTGCGGCCGATGGACGCCACGCTGGTGCCGCGCGGGCAGTCGGTGCTCACCACCAACCGGTCGGAGCGGACCGGCGACACCGGCCACGGCTACTGCGCCTCTCAGAGCCTGTTTTGGAATTCCGCGCCGTAGCGAGGAGCACCCCACCGGGCGGCTCCTCGCTACGGCGCGGAATTCCAAAACAGGCTCCAACTCCCGGTTCTTCTGGGGCCAAGCTGATGTTCATCGGCACCGCCCACGGCACCGTGACCGGGTTCAGTCTGGCCACCCCGAAACTGGTCGGTGAACGCGACTAGGTCACCGCCCAACCGACCCCAGCCCGGCACCGCCATCGTGGCCGACAAGGGGCTTCGCAGGCCTCGACTTCGAGCACTTCCTCGCAGACCCGGACCTGGACCTGACCCTGAGCCGACCCACCCGCAAGGGCGAGAAGCCACCCCCGGGCGTTTCCCGAACTGGCTGCGCCAACGCGTCAAGGCGATCATCTGGACGATCAAAGGCCAACTCGGCCCAGACGCCAGGGTGGACGCATCCCTCGCGGACCATGGACCCGCGTCATCCAGCGCCTGCTCACCCTGAACACCGCGATCTGGCACAGTGCTGGAGCCGCGGACGCCGACGACACCACCACCACCCAACCGGGATGCCGGGGCCACGCCCGGCCCGCACCCCCGATCCGCGGAACCTCTAGGACGAGGCGTATTGCAACTCGTCGTCGGTGCACGCCAGGGAGCGAGCCGATCGTCGTAGCTGATCGCGGTGCACCGGCCGCCGCGATCGGAGTGATGGATCAGCAGCCCGGTCAGGGTCGTTCCCGTGCCGCTCGCAGTGGTCCCGAGCGCGTGTTCCAGAACTTCCCACGGCAGCCGGAAGTACACGTCGATCGGCAGCACCGGCCAGGCCAACCCTTCCCAAGCGCGGATGGGCAAGGTCGCACACCCCAGAACTGACCCGGTCCGACAGCGGTGAACCGCCATCGCACCAAGCCCTGCGCTCGTCCGGCCCCCCGTCCGAGGCACCAGCGATCGTGTGCGCTTGGACCGGCCTCGGCGCGCGCTACGGGCCGGCCGCGCGATGCGCGCCGACCTGAATTCCCGGCGCAGGGGCGGCGTGCATCTTGCGCGCTCGGCCCCCGGGGGCCCGCCGTAGTTCTCCGCCTCACGGCCACCGACGTCATTGCCCCACTCGGGTGTCGTTATCGGGTCGCGCTCCAGTGACCACGCGCACCGCCCGTTCCGACCCGGAGACATTGCCGCGCAGACCAGCATGCATGTGAATCACCTGGGAGGCGCGCGTCTCGTCCCCTGATGTTTCACGTGAATCCACACACGTCGTGCACTCTCGTCTCTCCATGATCCGAAAGACGATCAGCGCGTCGGTACAGGAGGTGCCCGCACGACATGGGCGTCTCCGGGACCGGCTCAGGCCGATCGCCAACTCTCGGGGGGAGAGCCCCACGGGGAACGTGCCTCGCATGTCAATGCGATCGACCGAGCGACTTCGCGGCCCGAGCCTGCTTCTCTGGATCAAGGCCACGAGAAGTGGCCACGAGAAGATCCGCGCGCAAAGGCGCCGTCTCCACCCATCGGCCCCGACCCGACATGAGGCCGGTTGCGCGACAGTGCGCCCGTCAGGTGGAGCAGCAGGGTTGTGGGTATGTGGACGAATCTGTGGACGTACTGGACATGTGGCACCTCGCGGTCATCGAGTCATCGCGAGGTTCCACGTGAAACAGTCCTGCACCACTCAACGTCATGCTCCGGGCGCGCAATCGAGTCGAGGCACCTCGGACTCACTCACCTAGCGCGGACGACCCCTCCGGGACCGGCCACCCCGGCGCTTCGACGAATCGCTCCCCCCGCCGGCTCGCCCCCCGTCCCCCTTCACGATCCGCACCACCGTTGTCGGTGACTCGAGAACACCATCGCCACACGTGGTGATCTCCCATTCGGACCCGCCGCGCGCAGTGATCACGTTGACGGCGTCGGCCACCTCCACCGCCGCGGTCGCGCCCTTCATGGCAAGGAGCTGACCCCCCGGGGATACGAGCGGGAGTGCCCACTTCACCAGCTGGCTCAATGGGGCCACTGCCCGAGCCGTCGCGACGTCGAACAGCTCCGAGCGCAGGAAGGGATCGGCATCTTCGGCCCTGCCTCGATGCACGACCACGTTCTTCAGCCCGAGCTCGTCGACGACCTCGTCGAGCCACGCCACCCGGCGGAGCAGCGGCTCCAGCAACATCACCGAGATGTCCGGCCGCGCGATCCCAACCACCAGCCCGGGCAGTCCCGCGCCGGAGCCAACGTCCACGAGCCGAACGTCCGGCTCGAGAAGCTCCACGATCGCGGCACAGTTCAGGAGGTGCCGTTTCCACAACCGCGGAACCTCGCGGGGACCGATCAATCCGCGTTCCACCCCGGAGATGCTCAGGATCTCCGCGTACCTCTGGGTGAGAGCACGGTGCTCCCCGAAGTACCGCTCGATCGCCGGGACGTCTGTTTCACGTGGAACCCAGCCGGCCTCGGACCCGGCACCGGTCATCGAGTCGTGTCTCGGCTCTAGGAGCGCGCGGCGCGGATCACGACTCGCCGGTCGGGATCCACACCCTCGGACTCACTCTCCAGGCCGGCCGCCGCCACGACGTCGTGAACGATCTTTCGCTCGAAGGCCGTCATCGGCTCCATGCGCAGCGCCTCACCAGAACGCTGGACCTCCTGGCACGCCCGCGTCGCCGCCTCCGAGAGGGTCTTGCGTCGAGCCTGCCGGTAGCCCGCGACGTCGAGCATCAACCGACTCCGCTCACCGGTGCTCGCCTGCACGGCCAGCCGGGTCAGCTCCTGCAGGGCCTCGAGCACCTCGCCTTGAGAACCGACGAGCCGCCGGAGCGCCCGCTCCCCACCGGGTTCGCTCACGATGGCAACCGACGCGCGCCCGTTCTCCACGTCGATGTCGATGTCGCCGTCCAGATCCGCGATGTCGAGCAGCTCCTCGAGGTAGTCGGCAGCGACCTCGCCCTCTTCCTCGAGATCGCGCACACCCCCCGAGCGCTTTTCGCTCGCCGAAGCCGGAGTCTCGGATGCCTCCTGGTCTCCCAGCGCACCCTCCGATGTGCCGTCGCCCGCCGAATCCACCGGATCCACCGGGTCGGTCACCACATCGACATCAGTTGGGGACTGATCGCTCATCGTCAATTGCCCGTCACTCTCGCGCATAGACATTCGGTTCATGGCTTTCCGGGGCGCGACGGCCGCGGCCCGGATCGCTTGCTACGCGGTTGCCTCTTGGGCTGGACGCGTTTTGGACCCTCCGGCGCCGAGTCGGACGACGAACCCTTCCCGTTCGCCGACCCGGGAGCACCCCCCGCCCCGGACCCGTTCGGAACGTCGGTCCCACCCTGCTCCTCGCCGGACCCCCCCTTGCCACGCTTCGCGCGCCGCTCCAGCAGTGCCTTCTCCGCCGGCGAACCCGGCGCCGGCATCCGCCTGATCACGTAGAACTGCTGACCCATCGACCACATGTTCGTCGTCAGCCAGTACAGCAGCACGCCGATCGGGAAGTTCACGCCCGACACGGCGAACACCAACGGCAGGACGTACAGGAGGATCTTCTGCTGCTGCGCGAACGGGTTGTCCAGCGCCGACGCCGGCATGTTCTTCATCATCAGCTGCCGCTGAGTGGTGAAGGTGCTCGCTGACATCAGAATGATCAGAACGACCGTGAGGATCTGTGTCGACAGGTTGTCGGTCCGCAGGAACGTATCGGACAGCTGGGCGCCGAAGAGTGTGGACTTCTCGGCCTGGCTGGCCAGCTCCCGGCTCATCGGGCCGATGGTGTCCTTGCTCCCGTTCGCGATCCCGGCCAGGCCGTTGAGCACGCGGAAGAGGGCGAAGAAGATCGGCGCCTGGAGGACTATGGGCAGGCACGAAGCGAACGGGTTGGTGCCACGCTCCCGGTAGAGCGACATCATCTCCTGGGTCATCGCCTGCCGGGACGCCTGATCCGTCTTGCCCTTGTACTTCTCCTGGATCTTCTTGATCTCGGGTTGGATCAGCTGAAGTCCACGGGACGCCTTGATCTGCCTGACGAACAGCGGGATCAGGATGATCCGGATGACGACGACCAGACCGATGATCGACAGAGCCCACGTCCAGCCCGAATCCTCCGGCAGACCGAGCTTGCTGAAGACGCTGTGGAACGCAACCATGATCCACGCGACGGCGAACTCGAGTGGATACAGGATTTCGGACATGGGCTCCTCGCCGGCTCAGGCGACGTGTCGCAGTGACGACGACACGTCGTGATCAGGTTCGCCGGGACAGCCTCCCCGGCTTGTCCCTGCGCGTCGGCCGCCCGACGGAGGAACGGGGTCGACGCCGCCGGGGTTCCATGGGTGGCACCGCGACAGCCGACGAACGCTCAGGAAGGTCCCCCGGAACACGCCGTGGCGCTCGTACGACTCCAGCGCGTAGGCGGAGCACGACGGGTAGAAGCGGCAGGTCTGCCCGTACAGGGGAGACACGACGAGGCGGTATCCGCGCAGTATGAGCACCGGGATCATCCGCGGCCAGCGGGCGACGCGACGAGCGGCGCGACACAGGCGATGTCCCATGGCCCCACTCGACTCTTTCCGCGAGCCGGTCATCGCCTGCCCTCCCCTTCACGCAACAGCGTGGCAAGCACCCGGTCGAGGTCACCCGCCAGTTGCGCCGTCGTCCTTCCTGCCGCAGCCGGGTTCGCGCGAACCACGACCAGCGACCCGGCCGGGAGATCGTCGAGCCGTCCGCGCGTCACGTGCCGCAACCGCCGCTTGACCCGGTTGCGCACCACTGCCGGCCCTACTCCCCGCGACACCACGAACCCGACACGAGCGGGATCCGCCGCGCCGGTCTGCTTCAAATGCACCACCAACGACACGCGGCCAGCACGCCGGCCTCGGCGCACGGCTTCCTCGAAGTCGCTGTGACGGCGCATCCGGTGCCGGTCGGGCAGCACCCCGCGGACCGCGAACGACGACGGCTCAGGCCGAGAGTTCGGTGCGGCCCTTGCGGCGCCGCGCCGAAATGATCGCGCGACCGGCACGAGTGCGCATGCGCAGCCGAAAACCGTGCGTCTTGGCGCGGCGCCGATTGTTCGGCTGGAACGTCCGCTTGCTCACGTCAGAACTCCAGAATCATCGGGCCCGATTCGATGCGGGGACCAGCACGGCAGCACGGCAGGCCGCGGACCACCCCGCGCCGACCGTGCCTCCGGGCCCCATCGACACCAGCCACCATCACTCACCCACGCATGTCATCGCAGGCATGCGACAGCGGCCGCTGTCAAGCCATCACACGGTACGGGGGGGCGTGCGCGCCGGTCAAACCGTGCCCTCCCGGCCGAGGCCTCGCCAGGCCGTCCGCTCCGTTCGTCGACACGTCGTCGGCACGATCTTCCGGCGCAGGAACGGACCCGCATCCGGTCACCAAATCGGCCGGATCACCCGTTGCCCACACCCGTCGCCCACCTGTGTAGAACTCCGTGTCGTGTGCCGATCCGCCGGGCATCTCCGGAAGCCAGACCAGGGTCGAACAGGCTATGGTCCTCTCCTGCAACTCCTCGGCCCCCGCGACACGCCGAGCCACCACCGGGGGGTTGGAGGCAACTGGTGCTGCTCCAGGCGATCTCGCGAGTCAGACCGGGATGTCGCCTGAACGGCCGGGGGAAAGGGACGACGCTGGGTGAAGGCGCGCACGTCCGTCGTACACAGCATGTGGACAACGGTGTGGACCGACTTGGGGGAGCGGGGATCCGGAGGTGAGCGATGTGACGACACCTGAAGGAGGCTTTCCGGCCGTCTGGCAGCGGGCGCTCGAAGCGCTCGACGCCGCCGGCGTCACTCCGCAGCAGCGCGCGTTCGTCCGCCTCGTGAAACCCGTCGGCCTGCTCGACGACACGGCTCTGCTGGCCGCGCCCAACGACCTCACCAAGGAGGTCCTCGAGCAGCGCATGCGGGAGACGATCACGCACCTTTTGTCCGAGCAACTCGGGCATCCGGTCCGCCTCGCCGTGACGGTCGATCCACAGCTCGCCACGGACACCCGGCCGGCGCCGTCGTCCGCACAGTCATCGGCACCGTCGGCCGCGGCCGCCACGCCCGCCGGCACCACGCCCGCCGGCACCGGGACGCCGTTCGGCCTCCCCGGGGCTAGTCCAGCGCCGTGGACCGGCGGCGACCGAGCGGACCGGGCCGACCGCTTCGCCGATCACACCGACCCGGCCGCGGGCTCGCTCCAGGCGTCCGTCCCGGCCCAGGGCGCCGGTGCCCCCGGACCGGCACCCGGCACCGACGGCCTCCCCGAACCCGGGGGCGCGGGCGACGAGGTCATCGACATCCGCGCCTACGAACGTCCCGGCGGCGTCGGACTCGGCAACCCGTCCGCCTGGCCGTGGCCCGCCGCTCGAGCCGCCGGGGCGCCGACGACGCCCGAGGCTGGTGTTCCCACGAGCCCCACGCGGACGCCGACCCGTCCCGCAGCAGCTCCCGCCCGGCTGAACCCGAAGTACACGTTCGAGACGTTCGTCATCGGCGCGAGCAACCGCTTCGCCCACGCGGCGGCGGTCGCTGTCGCCGAGGCGCCGGCGAAGGCGTACAACCCGCTGTTCATCTACGGGGAGTCAGGGCTCGGCAAGACGCACCTGCTGCACGCGATCGGCCACTACGTGGAGAACCTGTATCCCGGAGTGAAGGTGCGCTACGTGAACTCGGAGGAGTTCACGAACGACTTCATCAACAGCATCCGCGACGACAAGGCCAGCGCCTTCCAGCGCCGGTACCGCGACGTGGACGTGCTGCTGATCGATGACATCCAGTTCCTGCAGGGCAAGGTCCAGACGCAGGAGGAGTTCTTCCACACCTTCAACACGCTCCATAACACGAACAAGCAGGTGGTGATCACCTCCGATCTCCCGCCCAAGCAGCTCGCGGGCTTCGAGGAGCGGATGCGGTCCCGGTTCGAATGGGGCCTGATCACCGACGTCCAGCCGCCCGACCTCGAGACCCGCATCGCGATCCTCCGCAAGAAGGCGATCGGCGAGCGGCTGGAGGTCCGCGACGACGTCCTGGAGTACATCGCCAGCAAGATCTCGACGAACATCCGCGAGCTCGAGGGCGCGCTGATCCGGGTGACGGCGTTCGCCAGCCTCAACCGGCAGCAGGTGGACCTGTCGCTCGCCGAGATCGTCCTCAAGGACCTGATCCCTGCCGACGACACGCCTGAGATCACCTCTGCTGTGATCATGGCGCAGACGGCGGCGTACTTCAGTCTGACGATCGAGGATCTCTGCGGATCGTCACGCTCCCGGACGCTCGTGAACGCCCGCCAGATCGCCATGTACCTGTGCCGCGAGCTCACCGACCTGTCGCTGCCGAAGATCGGTCAACAGTTCGGCGGCCGTGACCACACCACGGTCATCCATGCGGACCGGAAGATCCGCACCCTGATGGCCGAACGTCGTTCCATCTACAACCAGGTCACGGAGCTCACGAACCGCATCAAACAGACCGCTCGGGCCTGAGCTCCGGGGACTCGACCCCTCCGGCGGACCCACACCCTCGCGCCCATCCGGCGCCTGGGTGCCTCGCCGTGGCACACCGCTATCCCCCGCTGTGGACAGTGGTGTGGAGAAGTGTGTCCGAGCGCCCCGGCACCGACGCAGTCCACTCCCGCTATGTCCGCTATCGGCGGCTGTCTGTGTCCAATGACAACTCATGGTGCACAGGTGGGGAAAACCCTGTGGACGGTCATTAAGCCCCCGCGAGAACCACATCGGGGCGCTGTCCCCAATCCGTAGTCACACCGACTTACCAACACCAACCGGACCTGACCTGGTCATTCGTTCGCCATCCCCTGGGCATCCCCAAGGCATCCCCAAGGCATCCCCAAGGCATCCCCAAGGCATCCCGCAGATCGTCCACAGGACGTCCCCACCGCGCCCGGAAACGCTAGAGACCGGAAGCACGACGGCGAACGCCCGGTGGACGGACGGTGGACCACCCCCACCATCACTGGGGATGAAATGTGGAACGGTCGCCTCCTCCCGTGTGTGACGCGAGCGGTTCCCTGCGACGACTTCCCGGCCGTCCACGGACCGTCCCGGCTCCATCGGCGTGTCCTCGACAGGATGTCAACGGCCCCCTTCCCGTCTGACGTGCGGGGACGGGAGATGTCCACAGCATCAACAAGCGTGATGACTAACCCTGGATAGTTCTCTCGAGGATTAGTCCTCCACCCACAGCTTCCCGACCGACCCCACCGACCCCACCCAAGGACCAACCCATCGAGCCTGCCGGGTCCGGTTCACCGCGAGCCTCCGACTCGCGTACTGTCGGGGGCTACCGCAGGCCCGCGGGAACTACAGCGACGCAAGGACGGTGATCCGTGAAGTTCCGGGTCGAGCGCGATGCCCTCGCCGACGCCGTCACCTGGGCTGCCCGCGCACTACCGAGCCGCCCACCCGTCCCGGTCCTCGCCGGCTTGCTGCTCGAGGCCGACAGCTCCGGCGTGCTGCGCCTGTCGAGCTTCGACTACGAAGTGTCCGCGCGCGTCGAGGTCCCCGCCGAGGTCGCGGACGCCGGCACGGTGCTCGTGTCCGGCCGGCTTCTCGCCGACATCTCGCGGGCTCTCCCGGCCAAGCCGGTCGACGTCGCGACCGACGCCTCGCGCGTGTCGCTCACCTGCGGCTCAGGGCGTTTCACGCTGCTGACGATGCCTGTCGACGAGTACCCCTCGCTGCCGGAGATGCCCGACGCATCGGGCATCGTCGCCGGCGACGTCTTCAGCGAGGCCGTCGGCCAGGTGAGCATCGCGGCCAGCCGTGACGAGACGCTGCCGATCCTCACCGGCATCCGCGTCGAGGTCGAGGGCGACCGCCTGACCCTTCTGGCCACGGACCGGTACCGGCTGGCCATGCGCACGCTCCCCTGGCGCCCCGCGTCGCCGGGCGAGAGCACGGTGGCGCTCGTGCGTGCGCGCACGATGTCGGAGGTCGCCAAGGCGCTCGGTCCCGCCGGCGACGTCACCGTCGCCCTCACCACCGGCGGCAGCACAGAGATGATCGGCTTCGAAGCGGGCGGCCGCCGGACGACGTCCCTGCTCGTGGACGGCGACTACCCGAAGGTCCGCGCGCTCTTCCCCGACACGTCGCCGACGCACGCGCTCGTCGACGCCCAGGCGCTGATCGACGCCGTCCGGCGCGTGGCGCTCGTGGCGGAGCGCAACACGCCCGTTCGCCTGAGCTTCACCGAGGGCACGCTGACGCTCGAGGCGGGTCAGGGCGAGGATGCACAGGCGTCGGAGGCCGTGGAGTGCACGCTCGTGGGTGAAGAGATCTCCATCGCCTTCAACCCGCAGTTCCTGCTCGACGGCCTCGGCGCGATCACGCAGCCACTGGCCAGGATGTCGTTCACGCAGTCCCGCAAGCCCGCCGTCATCTCGGGACAGGCGTCGCCCGAGGGTTCGGACGACGACTCGTACCGCTACCTGATCATGCCGGTTCGAGTCGACGGCTGACCTTCGCCGCCGTACGGTCCCAGCGTCACCACCTCATCACCCGGCACGCCTTGTGATGCCCGGGGTGGATGACGCCCGGGCCCCGCTGAGGAGGGAGCACCGCCAGTGCACATCGGAATGGTGGGCCTCGGCCGCATGGGCGGCAACATGATGAATCGGCTGCGGGGGGCCGGCCTCGAGGTCACCGGCTTCGACCGCGACCCGGGCCTCAGCGACGTCCCCGGCCTCCTCGACCTGGTGGCGGCACTGCCGACGCCGCGGATCGTCTGGATCATGGTCCCGCACGGCGCGCCGACGCGCGCCGTCGTGGAGGAGCTGGCGAAACACCTGGATCCCGGCGACCTGGTCATCGAGGGGGGCAACTCCCGCTACATCGAGGATCAGGTCAACGCGAAACTCCTCGCCGATCGCCAGATCAACTACCTGGACTGCGGCGTATCCGGCGGCGTGTGGGGCCTGGAGAAGGGCTACGGCCTCATGGTGGGCGGCGACGCCGCGCAGGTCGAGCGCGCAATGCCGATCTTCGACGCGCTGCGCCCCGCCGGGCCGCGCGCCGAGGGGTTCGTGCACGCGGGCGACGTCGGTGCCGGCCACTACGCCAAGATGGTCCACAACGGCATCGAGTACGGACTCATGCAGGCGTACGCCGAGGGCTACGAGCTGCTTGAGGCCAAGGACATCGTCACCGACGTGGTCGGCTGCTTCCGCGCCTGGTCCCGCGGCACCGTGGTGCGTTCGTGGCTGCTCGACCTGCTGGTCAAGGCGCTCGCCGAGGATCCGGACTTCGAGCGGCTCAGCGGATACGTCGAAGACTCGGGCGAGGGGCGCTGGACGCTGGCGGAGGCCATCGACAACTCGGTGCCGATGCCGGTGATCTCGGCCGCCCTCTTCGCCAGGTTCGCGTCCCGGCAGGAGGACTCCCCCGCGATGAAGGCGGTCGCCGCGCTTCGCCAGCAGTTCGGTGGGCATGCGGTCCGGGAAGTCGACGCGGCGAAGGCCGGACCCTCCTCGGGAACCGGCTCCACGCAGTGAGAGACCGCAAGAACCGGTCGGCGAATCATCACTCTGCCGCGCTTCAGCTTGATAACGTTTCTCAGGACATTCGTTCCATCCATAACCTCAGAGGCACAAGAATCTCTCTGCTGTGCATGTGACCCACTTGTCCCTCGCGGACTTCCGCTCGTACGAGGTCCTCGACCTCTCCTTCGACGCGGGTGCGACGGCTCTCGTCGGGCCCAACGGACAGGGCAAGACCAATCTCGTCGAAGCGCTCGGCTACGTTGCGGGGCACAGCAGTCACCGGGTCGCCACCGACGCGCCGCTGGTGAGAAGTGGTGCCGGGCGCGCCGTCGTCCGCTGCGCCGTTGCCCGGGGTCAGCGGTCGACGCTCGTGGAGCTCGAGATCGTCCCCGGCGGGAGCAACCGCGTGCGGGTCAACCGCGCCGCGCTGCCACGCCCGCGCGAGGCGCTCGGCGTGCTGCGGACCGTGTTGTTCGCCCCCGAGGACCTCGCGATCGTCAAGGGTGACCCGGACGGCCGCCGTCGCTTCATCGACGACCTGCTCGTCGCCCGCGCGCCGCGCTTCGCCGGGGTGCGCACCGATTTCGAACGGGTGCTGCGGCAACGGAACGCCCTGCTCAAGACCGCCGGGTCGACGATCAAGGCCGGCCGCGGCGACGTCCGTACCCTCGACGTCTGGGACTCCCACCTGGCGACCGCCGGTGCCGAACTGCTGGCCGGCCGGCTGCGGCTGATCCGCGAGCTGGCGCCGCTGGTCGGGTCGGCGTACGACTCGGTGAGCGACGGCTCCGGCGGGGCCGCCGTCGGATACCGCTGCGTGCTCGGCGACGACGTCACCGCCGACGCGCCTGCCGACCGCGAGCTGCTGCAGGCACGCCTGCTCGAGGCGATGGCACGGTCCCGCGCCACCGAGCTGGAACGCGGCGTGAGCCTGATCGGGCCGCACCGGGACGACGTCATCCTCACCCTCGGCGGGCTTCCCGCCCGCGGGTACGCCAGCCACGGCGAGTCCTGGTCGTTCGCGCTCGCCCTGCGGCTGGCGAGCTACGAGCTGCTGCGCGCGGACGGCGGCCGGGAGTCGGAACCGGTCCTTATCCTCGACGACGTGTTCGCCGAGCTCGACGCACGCCGCCGGGAGCGGCTGGCATGCCTGGTCGCCGCCGCCGAGCAGGTGTTCGTGACGGCGGCGGTGGCGGCCGACGTCCCGGAGGAACTGGACGGGGCCCGGGTCGACGTCATGGCGAGCCAGGTGCGCCGTGTCCGCTGACGGCGCTCATGACGCTGACGGCGCTGCCGCGGCTCCTGCCGCCGACACCGCCGCTCAGACCGCCGCTCAGACCGCCGCCGATGAGAGCGGGGCGGACGCCGTTCGCGCAGCTCTCAACCGTGTGCGTGTGGCGGCGGCCGCGCGTGGCGACCGGCCGGGGGCTCCGGTGCCCGGCGCGCCCGGCGGCTCCGGTCGTCGTGGCTGGCGGCGCGCCACGGGAGACCGGCGGTCGGGCGCTGGTCCCGACGCCCGCGACCCGCAGACGGTGTCCACGACGATCGCGCGCCTGGTGAACGAGCGCGGCTGGTCGACGCCGGTCGCCGTCGGCGGGGTGCTGGGGCGGTGGGACGCCGTCGTCGGGTCCGACGTGGCCACGCACTGCCGCCCGATCAGCTTCACCGACGGCGTCCTGACCGTCGAGGCGGACTCGTCGGCGTGGGCCACGCAGGTGCGGCTGCTGCTCCCGACCGTGATGCGGCGCCTCGGCGAGGAGGTCGGCGAGGGAACCGTGGAGCGGATCGTCGTCCGCGGCCCTGCCGCGCCGTCGTGGAAGCGCGGTCCGCGGATCGCCCCGGGCTCCCGGGGCCCGCGGGACACGTACGGTTGAAGGGCCGACCACATCACCCGTTCGGACGTCACAACCCTTCGGACACCCGGACCCTTCGGACACCGGGCTTCGGGGCAGACAAAGGTGACGACACGGGCTGCCGGGACGCTGTTCGCATCATGCGGCTGAACGCCGTCCTGGCGCGGTGAAGGGGCGTTCCAGGTACAGGGATTCAGCCCGGGACGTGCTGATGCGGTAGATGAGCCTTACGCGCCCTCGCAAGCGCGGCCCAGGGGCCGGGGACGGCTAGAATGGATCCCAGTTCTGCGGCTCCGTGGCGTGACCGGCCTGGGGTCGTGACCTCGCCGGTACTTCGCCGGCGTCGTGAGACCTCAGGAGCCCATTCGCCCGTGGCCGACCAGACGACAGCCCCGACAGCGATTCCCTCGCCGGCGACGCCCGAGCCTTCCGAGGCGCCGCTCGAGTCAGGGAGTTACAACGCCAGCGCGATCACGGTCCTCGAAGGACTCGAGGCGGTTCGCAAACGGCCCGGCATGTATATCGGGTCCACCGGCGAACGGGGCCTGCACCACCTCGTGTACGAGGTCGTGGACAACTCGGTGGACGAGGCGCTCGCGGGGTACTGCTCCTCGATCGAGGTCACGTTGCTCGCCGACGGCGGCCTGCGGTGCGTCGACGACGGCCGCGGCATCCCGGTCGACATCGTCGAGTCGGAGCAGCGGCCGGCGGTCGAGGTCGTGCTGACGGTGCTGCACGCGGGTGGCAAGTTCGGCGGCGGCGGCTACTCGGTCTCCGGCGGCCTGCACGGCGTGGGCGTTTCCGTCGTCAACGCGCTGTCGGAGCGGCTCGAGGTGGAGGTCCGCAGGCAGGAGCACGTGTGGCGGCAGAAGTACCGCGTCGGCGTGCCGGAGGCGCCGCTCGCGAAGGGCGAGGCGACGACGACCACCGGCACCACGGTCACGTTCTGGCCCAGCGCCGACATCTTCGAGACCGTCGTCTTCGACTTCGAGACGCTGCGCTCGCGGTTCCAGCAGTACGCCTTCCTCAACAAGGGCCTGCAGATCACGCTGGTCGACGAGCGGCCGGACCATGCCGACGAGGACGGCACGGCGCCCGCGGTGTCGTTCCGGTACGACGGTGGCCTGGTCGACTACGTCAAGCACCTCAACAGCTCCAAGAAGTCCGACCCGGTGCACCCCGACGTCATCGACTTCGAGTCGGAGGATCCCGAGCGCAAGCTGTCGGTCGAGGTCGCGATGCAGTGGACGTCGGCGTACTCCGAGAGCGTCCACACGTACGCGAACACGATCAACACGCACGAGGGCGGCACGCACGAGGAGGGCTTCCGGGCCGCGCTCACGACGTTGGTGAACGAGTACGCGCGCGACAAGGGCATCCTGAAGGAGCGCGACGAGAACCTCACCGGCGACGACATCCGTGAGGGCCTGACCGCCGTCGTATCGGTGAAGCTGGGCGAGCCCCAGTTCGAAGGCCAGACGAAGACGAAGCTCGGCAACACCGAGGCGAAGGCGTTCGTGCAGCGCGTCGTCCGCCAGCAGCTCCTGGACTGGTTCGACCGGCATCCCCGCGAGGGCAAGGAGGTCATCCTCAAGTCGATCCAGGCGGCAGCCGCGCGCATGGCCGCGCGCAAGGCGCGGGAGGCGACGCGCCGCAAGGGGCTGCTCGGTGGCGGCGGGTTGCCCGGCAAGCTGTCGGACTGCCAGTCGACCAACCCCGACGAGTGCGAGATCTTCATCGTGGAGGGCGACTCCGCGGGCGGCTCGGCGAAGTTCGGCCGCGACCCGCGGACCCAGGCGATCCTCCCGATCCGCGGCAAGATCCTGAACGTCGAGAAGGCGAGAATCGACAAGGCCCTGGCCAACCAGGAGGTCCAGGCGCTCATCAGCGCCTTCGGTACCGGTGTCGGCGAGGACTTCGATCTCGAGAAGCTGCGCTATCACAAGATCATTCTGATGGCGGACGCCGACGTCGACGGGCAGCACATCCGCACCCTGCTGCTCACCCTGCTGTTCCGCTTCATGCGGCCGCTCGTCGACCACGGGCACGTCTACCTGGCTTCGCCCCCGCTCTACAAGATCCGGTGGAGCAAGACCGAACCGGACTACGCCTACTCGGACCGTGAGCGCGACGCGACGGTCACTGCCGGCCTTGCGCAGGGGAAGAAGCTGCCCAAGGAGGACGGCATCCAGCGGTACAAGGGCCTCGGTGAGATGAACCCCGAAGAGCTGACCGAGACCACCATGGACCCGGGACAACGGCTCCTGCTCCAGGTGACCCTCGAGGACGCCGCCGCGGCCGACGAGGTCTTCGCCGTGCTGATGGGCGAGGACGTCGAGTCCCGCCGCTCCTTCATCCAGCGCAACGCCAAGGACGTCCGCTTCCTGGACGTGTGATCCGCCAGAACCACGCGGTCCGCGGCTCGGGTGAGCCCGGATCGCGATCCTGCTTCCGATGGACGAACGAAGGACTGACGTGAGCGAGCAGCCGCCATCCACGCCGTCGTCGCGTATCGAGCCGATCGACCTGCAACTGGAGATGCAGCGGTCGTATCTCGACTACGCGATGAGCGTGATCGTCGGTCGCGCGCTGCCCGACGTCCGGGACGGGCTGAAGCCAGTCCACCGGCGCGTGCTGTACGCGATGTACGACGGCGGGTACCGGCCCGACCGCGGGTTCTCGAAGTGCAGCCGAGTCGTCGGCGACGTGATGGGCCAGTACCACCCGCACGGTGACTCGTCGATCTACGACACCCTCGTGCGGCTGGCGCAGCCCTGGGCGCTGCGTTACCCCCTCGTCGATGGGCAGGGGAACTTCGGCTCCCCCGGAAACGACCCGCCGGCCGCGATGAGGTACTGCGTCGTGGGTGAGACGCGTGTCCGTCTCGCCGATGGGAGCTCACCGCGCATCGCGGACCTGGTCCCGGGCGCCACCGAAAACACCACGACCGACGTAGACCTGAAGCTTCTGGACCGCAGTGGCCACCCGGTGACGGCGTCCAAGGTCTTCCACTCCGGAGAACACCGCACTCTCCGGATGGCGACGCGCGAGGGCTTCGAGCTCACGGGCACCGAGAACCATCCGGTGCTCACGCTGGTGTCGTTGGGCGGGGTCCCGACCTTGCTGTGGCAGTTGCTCAGCGAGGTCCAGGCCGGGACGACGGTCGTCATGTCCCGGCCCGGTCCGGTGTGTTGGGAGGTGCCCACCCGTCGGGAGTTGGACGCTGCCCTGCTCGCGGGGGCTTGGGTGAGCGAGGGCTGGTTCTCTAGCGTCGTCGGCGGACCTCGCTCCGTCTCGAGGCGCCGGATCAAGTCAGGTTCCGTACTGCACGAGATCGACGTTCAGGACGTCACGGCCTTGCTCGCGTCCGGCATCGGTGAGACGTGTGGCCAGCGCAGTGCCGGCAAGCGCGTGCCGGAATTCGTCTGGCGTGGAGTTCCGGCCATCAAAGCGCAGTTCCTGCGCGCCCTCTTCACCGGCGACGGAAGCGTCAGCGGCCTCCCTCGCAACTCGATCCAGGTGAGCTACTCGAGCCGGAGCTTCACCCTCGCACGCGAGGTTCAGCAGTTGCTCCTTGACCTCGGTGTCGTCGCCACGATCACGCGTCACGCTTCCGGAGAGTTCAAAGTCGTGTTGAGCAATCGCCGGGAGGCTCGGCGATTCGCGGCTCGCGTCGGCTTCATTGGCGACAAGGCCGGGAAGCTAGCGGCGCTCCTGGCGCGCATGCCGGCCCGCTCCACGGCGATGTCACGAGATCTGGTGCCCTTCGTCGCGGACTACTTGCGTGGCCAACGTGGTGGCACGTGGAGCGACCGAGACTGGCTCCAGCGCCACGACGTGGACCGCATCGAGCGGTGGGAGCGTGATGGCGAGGGAATTCTCGACAGGCTCGATCCCGAGGTGGCGGACGTCGTACTGCCTCTGGTGGATGGGCGGTTCTACTACGCCACGGTGACGTCGATCGAGGATGCCGGCGTCCGGCCCGTATGGTCGGTGAGGGTCGAATCCGACGATCACTCATTCGTGACGGATGGTTTCGTCAGTCACAACACGGAATCACGGCTCGCGCCGCTGGCCATGGAGATGGTCCGCGACATCGACAAGGAGACCGTCGACTTCGCGCCCAACTACGACGGCCGGTCGCAGGAGCCGGTGATCCTGCCGAGCAGGTTCCCGAACCTGCTCGTCAACGGGTCGGCCGGGATTGCCGTCGGCATGGCCACGAACATCCCGCCGCACAACCTGCGCGAGGTCGCCGAGGGCGTGCAGTGGCTGCTGGCCAACCCGGAGGCCGAGGACGAGGAACTGCTCGCCGAGATGATGCGGCGGGTCAAGGGTCCCGACTTCCCCACCCGCGGCCTGATCATGGGGACGCGGGCGATCGAGGACGCCTACCGCACCGGCCGCGGTGCGATCATCATGCGCGCCGTCGTCGAGGTGGAGGAGGTCCAGGGGCGCACCTGCCTGGTCATCACCGAGCTGCCCTACCAGGTGAACCCGGACAACCTGAAGGTGAAGATCGCCGAGCTGGTGGACAGCGGGCGGGTGCAGGGAATCGCGGACCTGAAGGACGACACGTCCGGGAAGACGGGCCTGCGGATCGTCATCGTGCTGCGCCGGGACGCCGTCGCAAAGGTCGTGCTCAACAACCTGTACAAGCACACGCAGCTCCAGGACACGTTCGGCGCCAACATGCTGGCGCTCGTCGACGGCGTCCCGCGCACCCTGAGCCTGGACAAGTTCGCCCGCTACTGGGTGGACCACCAGGTCGACGTCGTCGTGCGGCGCACGCAGTACCTCCTGCGTGAGGCCGAGCGGCAGGCACACATCTACCGCGGGTACGTGAAGGCGCTCGACGCGCTCGACGAGGTGATCGCGCTGATCCGCCGGTCCCCGACGGTGGAGGACGCGCGCGAAGGCCTGATCGGGCTGCTCGACATCGACGAGGTCCAGGCCGACGCGATTCTCGCGATGCAGTTGCGCCGGCTCGCGGCCCTCGAGCGGCAGAAGATCATCGATGAGCTGGCGCGGCTCGAGGAGGTCATCGCCGACCTGAAGGACATCCTCGCCTCCCCCGAGCGGCAGCGGCAGATCATCTCCGACGAGCTCGCGGAGATCGTGGACCGGTACGGCGACGAGCGCCGCACCCGGATCCTGCCGTTCGACGGCGACATGAACATCGAGGATCTCATCCCCGAGGAAGAGGTCGTCGTCACGATCACGCGGGACGGGTACGCCAAGCGGACCCGCTCCGACGCTTACCGCGCGCAGCGGCGCGGCGGCAAGGGCGTCCGGGGTGCCCAGCTGCGGAGCGACGACGTCGTCGAGCACTTCTTCGTGACGTCGACGCACAACTGGGTCCTGTTCTTCACGAACCTGGGGCGCGTGTACCGGGCCAAGGCGTACGAGCTGCCCGAGGGGACGCGTGACGCGAAGGGCCAGCACGTCGCGAACCTGCTCGCCTTCCAACCGGGTGAGGAGATCGCGCAGGTCGTGTACCTGCGCACGTACGAGGACGCGCCGTTCCTGGTCCTCGCCACGAGGGACGGGCTGGTGAAGAAGACCCGCCTGTCGGAGTACGACTCCAACCGGGCCGGCGGCGTCATCGCCATCAACCTGCGCGAGGGTGACGAGCTCGTCGCGGCCCGCCTGGTGGGTGAGGACGACGACCTGCTCCTGGTGTCCCGCAAGGGGATGTCGGTGCGGTTCAAGGCGGACGACACGGCGCTGCGGCCGATGGGCCGCGCGACGTCCGGCGTCACCGGGATGAAGTTCCGGGAGGGCGACGAGCTCCTCTCGATGGACGTCGTCCGGGACGTCGACGACGCGTTCGTGTTCGTGGTCACCGAGGCGGGCTACGCCAAGCGGACGCCGGTCACCCAATACCGGGTGCAGGGTCGCGGCGGCCTCGGCATCAAGGTCGCGAAGATCACGGACCAGCGAGGTGACCTCGTCGGCGCGATGATCGTGGGCGAGGACGACGAGGTGCTCGTCGTCCTGGAGCGCGGGAAGGTCGTGCGGTCCAAGGTCACCGGCGTCCCCGCGAAGGGCCGGGACACCATGGGCGTCGTCTTCGCCAAGCCCGACGGAGGCGACCGGATCATCGCGGTGGCGCGGAACTCCGAGCGAACCCTCGAGGTCGAGGAGCCCGACGTCGAACCCAGCAACGGTCCGATGGCGGAGAGTGACGGTGACGAGTCCGCGTCCGCGGGCGACGCCCCTGGCGATACCATGCCCGGCAACCAAGAGGGGGACTCGAGGCCGCCCGCCGGGAGCGGCGGCGGGACCGGTCCGAATGACATACCGTCGTCAGGGACGCACGACCGCGGAGGTGATGCGTGAGCTCGTCCGACGACCAGGCCCGTCCGGAGTCCTCGCGCGCCCAGGAGCGCTCCGGGGACTCAGGTGCTGAGCCCGGCCGTGGTGTTTCGGCGCCCGCGGTGACGACGGAGCGGCCACCCGCCGTGGCGAGTCCCGAAGCTGGATCGGGGCCGGCGACGACATCGGCGGCTGAATCGGACACCTCGGCGGCCGGGCCCGACGAGGATCCGGCATCGGCACGAGGTTCGACAGGTAGTTCGAAGGGTAGTTCGACAGGAAGTCCGACAGGGGGAACGGCCGGCGTGGGTGGTACTGCGAACGGGTCGCCGGCGAATGCGCGCGGAACGGGCTCCGCGCCTGCGAGCTCTGCGCCGGCGGGCTCTGCGCCGGCGGGCTCTGCGCCGGCGGGCTCTGCGCCGGCGGGCTCTGCGCCGGCGGGCTCTGCGCCGGCATCGGCCGGCGCGGCGAGAAGCGGTGGAAAGGCTCCGGTGGGTGCGGCGGAGGCAGCAGCCGCTAGAGCGGTCGCGGCGGGCGGCGCGAGCACGAAACCGACCGTTCCCTCGGCTCCCCCGCCGTCTTCGAGTTCTTCGAGCCCGCCCACGGCCTCGATCCCGGCGACCACCCCGAATCCGACGGCATCGAGTTCGTCGAGCTCATCGACGAGGCCCGGTCCGCCGCTGACTGCGCCGACGGCCAAGCAGGCGTCGCCGGCCGACCGGCCCGTCGCGAAGCCTCTTGTCACGAATCCACCGGGGGGAACGGTGACGACCGGATATCCGACAGCGAGCGGCCCTGTCCACACGGGCGGCAGGGAGCAGGCGGCGTTCACGGCGCAGGCGTCCTCCTCAGCGCCCGCGGGGGCGTACGCCGCGACGGCGTCGGTCCCACCGCAGCAGGCGCCGATGTCGCAGCCGGCGGGTCCGGCGGGTCCGGCGTCCGCCCCGGGCGGGGGTGGTCAGGCTGCGGGTCCGCGGACGGCGCGCCTGACGGTGGCGAACGTCGACCCCTGGTCGGTGCTTAAGCTGTCGTTCCTGCTCTCCGTGGCGCTCGGGATCGCGATGGTCACGGCGAGCATCGTGCTGTGGTCTGTGCTCAACGGCATGGGTGTGTTCGACTCGATCAACGACGTGCTGGGTGACATCGGCGGGTCGGAGGCCGGGTTCGACATCTACGCGTACGCCGGATTCGGGCGCGTCGTCTCGCTGAGCACCGTGGTCGGCGTGGTGAACGTCGTGCTGATCACCGCTCTCTCGACGGTGGGGGCATTCCTGTACAACCTCAGCGCCGGCCTCGTCGGTGGGTTGCACATCACCCTCTCCGACGACTGACGAGGGGGTTCCGTCCCGGCGGTCTCCGGACGCTGGGACGGCGCCCTATCCGGTTTGGGGCGCCCACACGGGCTGGGGTACCCTCGACCGGCGCGCAGCGCACGGGCCTATAGCTCAGTCGGTTAGAGCGCTTCCCTGATAAGGAAGAGGTCGGAGGTTCAAGTCCTCCTAGGCCCACACCACCTGACCTGCAAGAACACCGTTCCTTGCGGATCTTGACCCTAGAACTGGCCCTAGAGTCCGTAGGGCCAAACGGACTGGGAGCCCCGGAGGGCCAATCTCCGGGGCTCCCGCTGTGTCTGGACCTTACGCCGCTTCCTGGTTCGCCCTCCTCCTCGACCACGTGCAACCGGCTCACGGCAGCGTTCAGCGCGTCCAGCAGTGCGGCACGGTCCTCGGCGAACAGGTGGCCGTAGATGTTCTTCGTGGTCTCGATCCGGCTGTGGCCCATCTGAGCCGCGACCTGAACGTCGGAGGCACCCGACGCGATGAGGAGTGAGGCACAGACGTGCCGCAGCTCGTGAGCCGTGTAGCGGACCATGCCGTCCGGGTGGCCGGCCGTGAGCCCGTGGGCCAACGCCAGGTACTTCCGCCAGGTCGCATACCCCAGGTAGCCGCCCCTGTCTCCGTTCACGAGCCTTCCGTATGCTCGACCGTCCGTGTGCTCTCTCCCCGTGGCGCCCTTGTCGACCAGGTGCCGGACGGCCGGCATTGCGATGTCGGGGATGGCGACGGTTCTCTCAGCCGCGCGCGTCTTGAGATCGTCCCGGATGTCTCGCCGGCCGCCGGACTCGCTGGCCGTTCGGTCGATCCGCATGGTCTGAGAGTCAAGGTCGACGTTCGCAACGGGCACGGCCACGACCTCTTCCCAGCGCAGGCCGGTGAACGCGAGCACGATCGCGACGTCCCCGAGACCGGGCTTGAACTGGTCGAGCGCACCCGCGAGCCGGAGAACCTGGGGGATGCTCGGGATGACTACGCGCCGACGCGTGGAGGCACCCCATCCCGTCCGCAGCTCCAAGGCAGGATTCGTCGTGATGATGCGTTCCTCTCGCGCCCAGGCGAAGAGTCGTCGCAGAACGGCCGCCGACGTGCTCTTGGTGTTTCCTGACGCAGCCTTCCCGTTCTGTAGTTTCAGGTCCCGGACCGTGGCGTTCAGATCGGGCAGGTCAAGGTCCCCGATCCACGCCTGACCGAGTGTCGGGAGCAGGTATGCGTTGAGCACGTTGCGCTCTTTCGCAACCGACGACTTCGGACGCGGCGTGCCGTCGCGCTTGGTCTTGTAGGCGACGACATACCGCGCCGCGACATCCACGAACCGGATGCGCTCCGCGTGGAGCCGGCCGGGCCGGGTGCGCTTGGTCTCGGTGTACTCCGCGAGCAGCTCCTCTGCCGCCTCCAGGCCCGCGATCGTGCGCTCTACCTGTCGCTTCAGCACGGGGTCCCACACCCGCACGCGGTACACCGGCATGCCGTCCGTCGTGACGACGGGTTCCTGCGTGCCGTTGACGTTGCGAGTCTTCCGTGTGATTCCACGTGGAAGGTCCACAGCTTTGGTTCCCATGACATCTCCATTTCCAGAGATCGCCGGCCAATGACGATCCCTCAAGTCAAATTTTACCCAAGGTAGCGCTCCAATGCCACAATTAATGACAGTCAATCTAATAGAGATTTCGGAAGCTTTGTAATCCCCGAAGTTCTTGGTGATGCCGACCGATGCGCCAAATTGTCATTCACTGCTTTGTAATCAGCTTCGATCCTGTAATTCTCCTTTGCCACCGGCCGAGGGACGGGTCGTGTCCAGGTCTCTACCTCGCGTCGTGAGAAGCGCAGCAGGTGGCCGACCTTGCGGTACGGGATGGCGTCGCGCTCGACCAGCTTCCGCGCGTGGCGTTCGGTGATGTTCAGCCAGTCGCACAGCTCCGCGAGCGTCAGCAGGCGATCGGTGCCGGCCGCTCCCGTCGCCCCGCTATCGATCGCGGACGCCATCGTGGTTCGAGACGTGTGATTCCCGGCGGTCGCCGCGCTCACTTTCGTCCGGATCTCGCCGCGCGCTGTCCCACCCGCCCGCCCGGGGGCGCGCGGCGCCCGCCTCGCGGGCCGCCGCGCTGTTGATCTCAGCATCACGAGCGATCCCGCGAGCCAGGATCGACGCCCCCGGCGATAATCCGTGGCCCACCACACGCCAGGACGACTCCACCCGCAGCTCACCGCGTCCGCTTTCAACCCCGGAACCAGCCCCGGATGAGTCGCACTCCGGGCGGTCGTGGTGTCTGGCGCGGGCTTGGCGTAGTGCGCCGAGGGTGGTGGAGTAGCGGCGGGACTTGCTGGAGACGTGTCCCCGGTAGGCCAGCTCTTTCGCCCAGCGCCCGAGCCGCAGATGAGCCAGTTCCGGGACCTCGCTCAGTTCGATCGCGGTCAGCACCATCGCCACCGCGTGGGCGGCCTGTGGGCCGGCGACCTCGGGCGGAGCGGTCCGGGCGCTGCGGCTGTCCCAGCCGGTGGCCTCGGTCCCCTTGGTGGCGTACTTCGCGACGTACCCGGCCACCTGGTCTGCCGGGTTCCCGCCCGCGATGGGGTGCACGTCCTTCTGAACTCCCCAGCCCAGCACCCACGATCCCGCCTCGCCGCCCTCTACGCAGACGCTCACCGCATCCGCCGCCGAGAGCGCCGCCTCACACAGCAGTTCCGGAGTTACCCACGACGGCGGGGGCACCGCTGAGCCCGATCCGCTCGGATTGCTATCGATCCCGTCGGCGCGGATGACGGCGTGGAGGTGGACCAGGCCGCGCTTCTGGTACTCCACGATCTTGACGAACGAGAGCCGCACCGTGGCTTGCACTTCTGCCCGGCTGCGTCCGGCCAGGGTGCCCAGCTTCCGGGGGAGGTAGGTCCGGAACCGTGACCACAGCGGCCCGACCGACGCCTGCCAGACCACGGCGCCGCGATAGTCGTAGCAGTCGGCGCACAGCGGCGACCCGAGCCTGCGGTCGTCCTCCGTGTGCCGCAGCCAGCATGCCGTCCGGCGACCGTGCGGGCACGGCGGCGTCTGCCTCGGCTCGCACAGCCCACCCGCCGCCTGCCCGCTTCCGCCCTTGCTGCTCGGGCTGTGGCCGGCTGTCCAGGGGATATGGGTGTGGACGGCGCCGAAGCCGGGCGCGGTGAGGGTGGCGAACACGCGCGGGTGGGTGCTGACCGTGGCCGGGATGCCCTTGCCGCCCGCGAGCCCGGCGCGTACGAGCTGGAACGTGTCGCCCTGGTAGAGCCGGGCGCAGGAGGGGCAGACTCGTGCGCGTCGGTTGCCGCAGCGGACCATCAGGACCCCGCCGGGCGCTTCGCGGCTGCTGAACTCCCAGTCCACGACGCCGGTCGCCGGGTTGATCCCTCGTGTCGCGCCTCGCAGGTGCAGCGGGTGGGTGCAGCCGCCGACGTGACGGAGCTGCGCTTCGCGCCGGCCGAAGTCGGGTGCGTTGACTTCCTCGATCAGGCTCGCCATCACCTGATCGGTGCCCGGCCACAGCACCAGTTGCGCCGGGCCGCCAGCGACCCGCTTCGCGGCGGACCGCGCGCTCTTCCCGCCCTCTGATCGTCGGTTACCTGCCATCTGGTCCCTCCGTTCCCCCGGCTCTCACCGGGCATCGATTCCGTTGCTGCCACTGGGATTGCTGCCTCTCGTGTTGCTGCCGTCCGCATGTGCCTCTCCGATCACGAGTCGTCCTGCGTGCTGCTTCACTGGCCGAGTGCCGGTCTAGAGCAGTCCGGTGCCTCGGCAGCGTCGGCACCGCAGCCGGCGAGCTGTCTGCTCACCGCAAGGCCGGTCGCGCCGAGCGGTCCGCTCGCCGAATCCCCGGCAGGCCGGGCAGTCCACGTCTTGAAAGCCGCGCATCTTCCCTCCCCTCTCTGGCTTAGAAGTTCCAGGTGGCGATCCAGGCGAACACCGCACCGACGGCGTCCCGGATCGCAGGCGCCATACCGGAATCGGCGAGAAAGAACCCGAGCAGCGCCGCGCACATGCCGGGCAGCAGCCGCAGTGCCCCAACCCGCCAGGCAACCCAGGTCGCGGCACCGAACACCAGGACCGCGAGGGTGGAGAGCCCCATCACCAACCCCCTCCCGGACCGCTCGTGCCGTCGGTCCCGGTCTGCCCGTCCTCGCCCTGTCCGCCGTTGCCGCCGTGCTGACCGGCTCGGACGGCGTCGATGGCCGCGATGACCTCTGGCAGGGGCACGGTCAGGGCCTGGTGCCGGGTGGCGGCCTCTGCGGCGTGGGCCATGGACTCGGGCCGGGATCGGGCCAGGAACCAGTCGCCGGAGTCGTCGCCGACGACCGCGACCCCGGGCAGGTCGGTCGCGATCCGCTGGGCTTCGGTGACCGCTTCGGGTGGTAGCCCGTCCAGGGTCATGGCGGCGGTTTGGTTGTCCGCGACGCGGTGGCAGATCCGCCCGGCCAGTTGCGCCCGCAGGAGGGTCGCTCCGGTGCCCAGGTCCGATCCGAACCGTTGGCCGGCCACCCACAGGTGGACCCCGACCGCGGCGCCGAGCTGCCCGAGCCGCACCAGTGCCGTGACGCACCGCGTCGCCTCTTCCTTGCTCGCCTTGTCCACGGCGAGGAACAGCTCCGCGATCTCGTCCACGATCACGATCACCGGCTCGAACCGCGCCGCGTCGGGAAGCTCCCAGATCGACCGGGCACCCGCCGCGCGGCAGGTGACCATCCGCAGCTTCAGCACCGCGCACAGAGCTTCCAGCGCGGCGGCAGCCTCGGCACGGTCGGTCGCCAGGGCCGAGAGCCGTGGTCCGAACGGGGACAGCTCCATCCCGCCCTTGGCGTCGATCCCGACCAGCGCCACCGGCCGCGCCGACAGCTCCGCGACCAGCCGGACCGTCAGCGTCGACTTACCCGACTGCGTCGCCCCCGTCACCAGGTGATGCGGACGCCGCCGCAGATCCACCACCCACGGCTGCCCGTCCTCCCGAACCCCGACCGGCACCACCAGCACATCCCGCGTCGGCACCAGCGCCGGCACGACCGCTCGCCCAAGCATCGGCACAGGAGTCGGCACCGGTGTCGGGCCTGCGGTCGGAGCTCCGCCTTCACCGGCCGGGACGTCCGGCGCGGAACTCGGGTCCGGGGCGGGTGGGGCGTTGCGCAGGGGGTCGAAGCCCATCGCGGTCAGGGTCACGAACCCGGGCTCCGGTGTGGTCACCCGGACCCGATGCACCCGCCAGGCGTGAGCGAACGCCTCCGCCCGCCGCTCGTAGTCACCCGGCACCTGCGAGGGGTGCATCCGCACCGTCACCGCCAGCCCCGCACGGTGGAACCGCAGCCCGACCCGCCGCGGGGTGAGCAGCTTTAGCGGCTCGCCCTTCACCACCAGCCCACCACCACCACTACCGCCACGTCTGCCGCCCCGGCGTCCGGACGAGCCCGGGACGATCGCGTAGCGGCTGTACCGGCGCGCCGGGACCGACAGGCTCAGCCCCTCACATGTGGCCCGCCACGTCAGCAGCAGCCACCACAGCGTGATCGGCGCACCGAACCACGGCCACCACGTCCACGGCCTCGACCTGCGCAGCCGCCGCTCCACCACCGGCACCACGACCACCGCCCCGAGCAGCGCCAGCAGCACGACCAGGGCGAGCCCGCCGGCCGCCGGGTTCAGCGCCCAACCCCGGACACCGTCGGAGAACGAACCGCCCATTCTCACGGCGGCCTTGATCGCGACCCACGCGGCCACGAGCCACAGCACGACGACCTGGGGCCTCAACTGGCATCACCCGTCCGAGTCGACGCCGCCCCACCCGAACCGCCCGTGCCACCGGTGCTACCGGAGCCGGGAGGGCTCACCGACGCGCCTCGTCGACCTGACGCGGTCACACCGAGGGACGTGACTGCCGCCGCCCGCCAAGCCACGCCCGAGCGGCCATCGCGCTCCCACGGCGCAGCCTCCAGCTCCGCGAGCTCGACCGGCGCACCGAGCACCAGGCCCGTCGGCTCGCCCACCACCGACACCTGAATCACCGAGGAGTCACGCCCACGCATCGCGCAGACCCCGACCACGAACACCGTCACTCCGGTCCGGCGGTCCTTGCGGACCTCCCCGGTGTCCAGGTCCACCAGCTTCGGCTCCGGCAGCATCACGCACGCGAAACCCGTGAACGCCGCCACATCAACCGGGATAGCTCTCATCCGATTCTCCCTCCATCGACGCCTCATCAACTCGTCATGACGAGTACGTGAGAGGAGTAGAGCAGGTGGACGAACCACCGTCAAGGACTTATTATGACGAGTGCACGAGAACCTGAGGCCGAGCCTCAGCGTGCAGACAACGCCACAGGCCGGCAGGACAACCAGCCGACCGCTTCCCCCAGCCCCGACAGCGACCGGGGCCAGCACCACACGAGAGGTGGGACGGACCCGTGACCGACCCCGCACCCCGCAAGACCAGCAAACCCCGCAAGACCACCACCAAGACCACGACCAAGACCGCGACACGCGCCCGCTCAGCGGAGGCCGCGCCTCGCGGCGTCGATGGACCGCCGGACCGCACCACGCGCACCCTGCTCAAGCAGCTCCCGCGCTACCAGCAGATCGCCATGGACATCCGCGCCCGCATCGACTCCGGCGAACTCGCCCCCGGCGACCCGGTCCCCAGCGAAACCGAGATGATCGCCACCTACGGCGTCTCCCGCATCACCGTCCGCCACGCCATCGCAGCCTTGCGCGCCTCAGGCCTGGTCATCACCGAACACGGCCGACCGACCCGCGTCCGCGCCACCCCAGCAACCATGCGCAGCGACGCGGACGGCGGGATGCTCAGGTTCGATCCCGCGGTCACGCAGGACGCCGACGGCTTCCACACCTGGGACGAGAACGGATGGGCCGAGGTCGAGACCGCATCGCGCTACCGGACCACCGCCGGACACCACGCCACCACGCTCGGGCTCGCCCCCGACGAACCAGTCTTCGTCCTCGAACGCCAGCTCCTCCACAGCTCCGGCACCCAAGTCATGCACGGCGTCTACATCCCGTTCGCCACCGCCGAAACCGTCCCCGACCTCCAGGACAACCCGTTCCGCGCACCCGCCGACCTCTACCAGGCGTTGGCCGACGCCGGCCACGACCTGCGATGGACCGGCACCATCACCGCCAGCATGCCCACCCCCGACGACGCAGCCACCCTCGACATCCCCGAAGGCATCCCCCTACTGATCCACACCCATCTCACCCTCGACCCCCAGGACCGCGCGCTCGCCGTTGAAGAGACCAGGCTTCCGGCCGACCGGGTGGCCGTCAGAGCGTGACGGCTTGGCGGGCCGACAGGAAGACGGCGCGGCACCATTTACGCCGAGAACTACTGAACCAGAATCCGCGGGTTCAGGTCGCCGCCTGGCGACTGATGCTCGCATTGCCGCTGGTCACACGAGTTGTCGCGGTCGGGGCAGTCCTCGAGGTCGGGGAGACAGCAGGTGCTCCATCAGGTCGGGCGCGGCGGCCACGACCGTGATGGCTTCGCACGTCTCGCCGGCGTGAGTCCCTCTGATGCTTACGGCGTCCAGGACGACTCCCGCGTCCAGGAGGCCCGAGATCTTCTTCGCCTTCTGCTTGTTGAAGTACGCCGCTGGCTTCTCGCCGTCCAGTGCGTAGACAGCAACCGCATTA
>NZ_CDWTMG010000008.1:6451-50411 GCF_977945845.1 Frankia sp. CcMO1 | reverse complement strand
GGCGAAGAGCAGCGCGATGTAGTGGCAGGTCGCGGCGACGAGGGTGAAGGCATGGAACACCTCGTGGTAGCCGAAGATCGTGGGCACCGGGTCCGGTCGCCGGCAGGCGTAGACGACGGCGCCGAGGCTGTAGCAGACCCCCCCCACGAGCAGAAGGACCATCGAGGCGATCCCGGCCCGGTGGGCGAGCTCCGGGATCACGAAGACGGCCACCCAGCCGAGCGCGATGTAGAGCGGCACGGTCAGGTACCGCGGCGAGTGCAGCCACAGCATCCGGATGGCGACGCCGAGTCCTGCCCCTCCCCACACCACCGCCAGGACCACCCGAGCGGTCGTCGGCGGCATCGCAATCAGGGCGAAAGGGGTGTAAGTGCCGGCGATGAAAACAAAGATCATTGAATGGTCGAGGCGTTTCATGCGCGCCCGGGCGCGTGATGTCGACCACATCGTCCGGTGGTAGAGGGCGCTCGTTCCGAAGAGGGCCGCAATACTCAGGGCGTAAACTGCGATACCGAGCCGGGCACGCAGCGTGGTAGCCAGCGCCACCGCAATGACGCCTAGTGTCAGGCTGATCGGGAACGCGCCGGCATGTAGCCATCCCCGCATGCGCGGTCGCACCAGGTCACGCGGGTGCGAGGCGATGTCCGTCTGCGGAGGCCCGGCCGGCTGCTGTACGAGGGAAGCCACGCCGAGAACGATAACCCGAGGGTCAGTGCCGTCACGAAGCGGAGCCGGACGGCAGCAGTCGGTCCGTACCGGCGCGTGATGGATCCGACGCTTCTGCGCACTCGCTATCGCGCGACTGCGGACGGAACGCGCGGTACAGTCTAATGATCCTGAACGTGGCCTCGAACTCCCCCTATATTGTGGGTTTTGTCTGAACATCCACGAGTACGTTCGAGTTCTCAAGTGGGCACCTGCATATGGGAAGAGAGCGCGGCAGGTTCGACTCGACCGGAGGTGTGAGCTGTGACAACCGCGGCACAGGTTTCGGGGCTGGACGTGGCCCCCACGAGGCACGCCAGGCTAGTTGCCTGGGTGCGCGAGATTGCCGAACTCACTCAGCCGGACCGGGTTGAGTGGTGCGATGGATCAGACGCGGAGTTCGATCGGCTGACCTCCCTTCTGATCGAGCAGGGGACCCTGGTCCGGCTGAATGACGAGAAACGTCCGAACAGCTTTTACGCCGCCTCGGACCCGGGCGACGTGGCCCGCGTGGAGGACCGTACCTATATCTGCTCTGAGCAGGCGGAGGACGCCGGCCCGACCAACAACTGGCTCGACCCTGCTGAGATGCGGGTCACGCTCCGAGGCCTGTTCGCAGGGTGCATGCGGGGTCGGACGATGTACGTCGTCCCGTTCTGCATGGGCCCGCTCGGCTCGAGCATCTCGGCCCTCGGTGTCGAAATCACCGACTCGCCCTACGTCGTCATCTCCATGCGGACGATGACCCGGATGGGAACGCCCGCCCTCGAGCAGCTCGGAACGGACGGTTTCTTTGTCCCGGCCGTCCACTCCCTGGGCGCTCCGCTGGAACCCGGCCAGGCCGATGTCCCGTGGCCGTGCAATACGACGAAGTACATCACCCATTTCCCGGAAACCCGGGAGATCTGGTCCTACGGCTCAGGTTACGGCGGAAACGCACTACTTGGCAAGAAGTGCTATGCGTTGCGTATTGCGTCGGTCATGGCCCGCGACGAGGGCTGGCTCGCCGAGCACATGCTCATCCTCAAACTGACGTCTCCCGCTGGCAAGGTCCACTACATTGCCGCCGCATTTCCGTCGGCCTGTGGAAAGACCAATCTGGCGATGATCATCCCAACCCTGCCGGGCTGGCAGGCGGAGACCGTCGGTGACGACATCGCCTGGATGCGCTTCGGTGAGGACAGCCGGCTGTACGCGGTCAACCCGGAGGCCGGGTTCTTCGGGGTCGCCCCGGGGACCGGCGAGCAGACCAACCCCAACGCGGTCAGGACCCTCTGGGGCAACGTCGTCTACACCAACGTGGCCAGGACCGATGACGGTGACGTCTGGTGGGAGGGGCTGACCAAGCAGCCGCCGGCGCACCTCATCGACTGGAAGGGCCGCGACTGGACCCCCGAGTCCAGCGAGCCCGCCGCACACCCCAACGCCCGCTTCACCGTCCCGGCGGGCCAGTGCCCGACGATCGCCCCGGAGTGGGAGGATCCGCGCGGCGTGCCGATCTCGGCGATCCTGTTCGGCGGGCGCCGGGCGACCGCGGTGCCGCTGGTCACCGAGGCTCCCGACTGGCGGCGCGGGGTGTTCTTCGGCTCGATCGTCGCCTCCGAGACGACGGCGGCCCAGGCCGGAGCGATCGGCAAGCTGCGCCGGGACCCCTTCGCGATGCTGCCGTTCTGCGGCTACAACATGGCCGACTACTTCGCCCACTGGCTCGAGGTCGGGCAGAAGGCCGACCAGACGAAGCTCCCGCGGATCTACTACGTGAACTGGTTCCGTAAGAGCCCGGAGAGCAGGTTCCTGTGGCCGGGATTCGGCGACAACAGCCGTGTCCTCGCCTGGATCGTCGGTCGCCTGGAGGGCACGGCAGCCGGGGTGGAGACGCCGCTCGGCGTCCTGCCGACGAAGGACGCCCTACCCGCCGACGGCCTCGACATCGCCGAGGAGGACCTCGAGACCCTGCTCACGGTGGACGTCGAGGTGTGGAAGCAGGAGGCCCAGCTGATCCCCGAGCACTACCAGACGTTCGGGGAACGGCTTCCGGCCGCCCTGTGGACCGAGCACGAGGCGCTCGTCGAGCGGCTGAACAGCGGAGGCTGAGCGGCTGACGCCACCCAACCGCGGGCTCCGTTCGGGGACCGCACCGCTGGCACGGCACTTCGTGGCAGCACCTCGCAAGGCATCTGTGGCAACGCAAGCCATCCGTGGCACCACTTCGTGCGACACTCCCGAGCGGGCCGGCCTTCGGCCGACCCGCTCGGCGGGCTCCCGGCCCGTCCCGTGGCGACCGGTCGGCAGGGTTCGGCCCTCCTTCGCCGGCCCGGCGGCCAGCCGGCGGCGGACTCATTCGTAACTCTGCGTCGCGTCCGTTGTTCCGCCGTTGGCGGGCCGCGTTCCTACCGAGTGTCGTGCTACGGCTCACCTGAGCGGAGCACCACCCGATAATGACCACTCCGCGGATCCCTGCATGTTTGCCGGGGATCAATCCCTTCTCCGGATGAATTTCCGGGAATTCCCCAGTCGGTTGGCTGAATTTCCTCCGACCCGCCCGACGGTGCCAGTCGGCGCCCTCTTTCGGGCCTGGTCCGGTCCGGTCCGATCCGATCTCGATGACATGTCGAGACAACGAGTGTCCGATCATCGGCCCGCGGTGTTCCATAGCGTTCCGTCACGTTTTCCCCGCGGGCGCGCTTCAGGCCGTCACCTTTCGGTCGCCGCGTTTCGGGTGCCCCCTCCCATGTCGCCACGTTTCGGCCTGTCACGTTCTGGCCTGTCGCGTTTCGGCCCGCCGTGTCTCTGGCCGGCACGCCCGCGGTCACCCGGCTCTCGTCGGTCGCCGGGCTCGTGGATCCGGTGGCGGCCTGCGGCCGGTCGGTGCCCGTTGCCCCGGTTGGTGCCCGTTGCCGGAGTCAGCGCAGGTCCGGGGGCTTCTGAACCGGGCAGTGAGCGGTGACCTGGCTTCCTCGGGCGGACGCTCGTGGTCCGGTCTCCGACGGCGCCGCGCGCGGCGGTTGATGCTCCGCGTCATGATCCGGACGCAATGTGACCGATCGGGGTGCGACGGGAGCTCCGGGGTGCGAGACGTTTCCAGTTCTTAACGTAACGTGTTGTCGGAAGTGGGTCGCCATCATCGAGGGCTGCGGTTACCGTGGGATCGCTAGCGTCTCAAGCCGTGGTCCGGCATGGTGCCGGACCTCTCGGGAGGCCCCTCGGTGCCGCAAGCGCGACTACACCAGGAGGCCGGTGCCCGGCTCCTGCAGGGGTCGGTCCCGGACTACCTCCGAGTAAGCGGGTGGGCGTGTGCCACGAACGCATGTCGTCGACACAAGCGTGCTGCTTTCTGATCCTGGCGCGCTGCTGCGGTTCGCGGAGCACAATGTCGTGCTCCCCCTCGTTGTCATAGGGGAGCTGGAAGGTAAGAGGAACCACCCGGAACTGGGCTGGTTCGCCCGGGAGGCACTACGCATCCTGGACGATCTGCGCATCCGGCATGGTCGCCTCGATCAACCGCTCCCGCTGGACAACGGCGGGACGCTACGGGTGGAACTCAATCACACCGATGCGGCGGTGCTTCCACTGGGGTTCCGGGTCGACACGAACGACTCGCGGATCCTGTGCGTCGCGATGAACCTCGCCCGCGAGGGCGCCGACGTCGTACTGGTCACGAAGGATCTCCCGCTGCGGGTCAAGGCGTCGGTGCTGGGGCTGCCCGCCGAGGAGTACCAGGCGCTGTCCCCGGTGGACACCGGCTTCTCGGGGATGGCCGAGCTCACCGTCACCCAGGAGGACCTCGACCGGCTTTACTCCCGCGAGTACACCGAGATCCTGGAGGCCGCCGACCTGCCCTGCCACACCGGCCTGGTCCTCACCACCACCGGGGGGAGTGCCTCCGCGCTCGGCCGGGTGACCGCCGACAAGCAGGTCCGGCTCGTCCGCGGCGACCGCGACGCGTTCGGCCTGCACGGTCGCTCCGCCGAGCAGCGGGTGGCCCTCGACCTCCTGCTCGATCCGGATGTCGGGATCGTCTCCCTCGGCGGTCGAGCCGGCACCGGTAAGTCGGCGCTCGCCCTGTGCGCCGGGCTCGAAGCTGTGATGGAGCGCCGGGCGCACCGCCGGGTGGTGGTTTTCCGCCCGCTGTACGCCGTCGGTGGCCAGGAGCTCGGGTACCTCCCGGGCAGCGAGAACGAGAAGATGGCGCCCTGGGCCCAGGCGGTGTTCGACACCCTCGGTGCGCTCGTCTCCCCCGAGGTCATCGAGGAGATCGTGGATCGCGGGATGCTGGAGGTGCTGCCGCTCACGCACATCCGTGGCCGGTCCCTGCACGACGCGTTCGTGATCGTCGACGAGGCTCAGTCCCTGGAGCGCGGGGTGCTGCTGACCGTGCTGTCCAGGCTCGGGCAGGGGTCACGGGTGGTGCTCACGCACGACGTGGCCCAGCGCGACAACCTGAGGGTCGGCCGGCACGACGGGGTCGCCTCGGTGATCGAGACCCTGAAGGGCCACCCGTTGTTCGCGCACGTCACGCTCACCCGTTCCGAGCGATCGCCGATTGCGGCCCTGGTCACGACGATGCTGGAGGATCTCGTTCTCTGACGGGGTTCTCCCTGATCATCCAGCGAACTTTCGATGAATATCTGGAGAATATCTGGAGAGCGTCCGAGGGTCCCGGGCTGCGGGAACGTGTGGCCGCGGTGCGCGGTTGTGCGAGGAGACAACCACCGGAGGTGGCTTCCCATGTTCTTCGGTCGTCACAAGACGACACTGCCCACGCCCGAGCAGGCCCTTCCCGGCCGGGATCGGCCGGTGTTCGCGGGCGATGTCCCGCACACCGTGCTGGGGACCCCGCTCGCCGGCCCGTTCCCGGCGGGTCTGGAGACCGCCGTGTTCGGCCTCGGCTGCTTCTGGGGGGCCGAGCGCGCGTTCTGGAAGGTTCCCGGGGTGTACACCACCGCCGTCGGCTACGCCGGAGGGCACACCCCGCACCCCACTTACGAGGAGGTGTGTTCCGGGCTGACCGGGCACACCGAGGTCGTCCTTGTGGTGTACGACCCCGCGAAGGTCGGCTACGAGGAGCTGCTGCGCGTGTTCTGGGAAGGGCACGACCCGACCCAGGGCATGCGGCAGGGCAATGACGTGGGCACCCAGTACCGTTCGGCGATCTACACCACCACCGCCGGGCAGGCCGCCGCGGCGGCTGCCAGCCGCGAGGCGTTCCAGCAGGTGCTGACCGCCGCGGGCCTCGGGGCGATCACCACCGAGATCGCCCCGGCTGGTCCGTTCTACTACGCGGAGGAATACCACCAGCAGTACCTTTCCGACGCCAAGAACCCCGGCGGCTACTGCGGCCTGGGTGGCACCGGGCTGTCATGCCCGGTGGGGGTCGCCTCGGCCGGTTCTCCCCGCGCCGGGACGTCCGCGGAAGCCTCCAGCGCCGGCTGAGCGCGGCCAGCGGAGACGGGAGCGGGGGGAACCTCGCGGATGGGGGAGGGAGCGGGGGCCGTCGGCGCGGGGGCGCCGACGGCCGGTCCGGGGTACCGCGGGTCCTGCGGCAGATGTGGGATCAGTCCATCCGGCGGGTGGCGGTCAGGTACATGACTGGGGTGGTGTAGGTGATTGTGCCCTGGGTGTCGATCGCCTGCTGCCAGGCCTGGGCGTAGCGGTGGGCGAGGTTCTCGTCGAAGGTGGCGATGGTGTCGATGGGGCTGCGGGCGCCGGGGTGCGGCGGCCGGTTGAGGTAGCCGTCGACGGCGTCCCGGCTGGTTATGGTGCTGATGACCGTGTCGCGTTCGACCGTGACGCCCTCGAAGCCGGCGCTTCGGGCGTGGGTAACGGTGTCGGTCTCGTTGAACCGGCTCATCGTCCGGGCTGCCGGGGTCGCGTCGGCAAACAGGTCGCCGATCATTCGCAGCTCGTCGGCGGTGAGGGTGGACAGGTCGGCGTCGTGCCGACGGCGGGCGTTGATCGGCTCGAAGACGGACAGCAGGCCGCCCGGACGCAGCACCCGGGCCGCCTCCTCCAGCGCGGCGGGCAGATCCTCCAGGTAGATCAGAACCGAGCGGGCCACGACCGCATCGACACTGCCGTCCGGCAGGGGCAGGCTGGCGGCGTCGGCGACGACCCGTTCGGGGGCGCCGGCACCGTAGCCGGCGGGTCGGATCGCGTCCAACGCCTCGGCGGACCGGTCGATGGCGGTGACGGCGCCGTCCGGGCCGACCAGGGCCAGGGCGGCGAGGGTGAGCAGACCCGTGCCCGCACCGAGATCCAGCACATGATCGCCGGGTGAGATTTTCGCGCCAGCGAGAATCCGATCGCGAATCCCGTGGAGCTGGTCTTCCGCCGCCTGCCGTTCGACCGGCGACATCCCGGCGAACCGTTCGGCCGTCAGCCAATGCGCGGCCGGGTCACTCTTCCGCACGACCGCGATCACGCGACGGAGGTGAACACGAAGTTCGGGCCGACCGCGTTCGCCAGGGCGCTTTCCAGCTCGGCCAGGCCCTGATCCTTCTCGGCATGGTAGATCGCGTCGATGCGGTCGAGCTGCTTGTCCGACAGCAGGTCCTGCCCGCGCACGGTGTACTCGAAGAACAGCGCCTCGTCGGCGCGGAACAGTTCGGCCCGCTCGTCAAGGGCCGCCTTCCGGGCGGCGATCTCCTCGACGCCGAGCCGGCAGCCCTTGTGTTCCACCTGCTCGCCGAGCTTCGCCATCCGGATACGGCCCGCGACCAGCCGCTCATGGTACTCGCCCGAGAGTGTGAGCAGACCGCGGATCTGCTCGTCGGTCAGCCCGACCTCGGCATGGTGGGCGAGCATCCGGGTGAACAGCGCCCCGTTGGCAGCGATGCTCTCCGCCTTCACGTCGATCAGATAGCCCGGCTTGGTGAAGCATGCGTGGTTGCTGTTGCACATGATGATCCCTTCGGGTGGGTGAGGGCAGGGAGTGGGGAACCTCCCCGCCCGGGGCAGGCGCTCACGGAAGCGCCCCGGTGGCATTGGGTCGCCGCGGGCGGGGAGGGGATCGGGTGGGGCCGCCTCGGGGAAGGGACGGCCCCGGTCTCAGGGGCCGTTGACACGGCGAAGCGGAACGACTCGGTAGCCGGCGATGTCCGGCAAGGTCTGGGCGTGCTCGTCGGCGAGCCGGGCCGCCGGCCAGCCGATCAGGCTCTCCACCGGATTCCCGGCTCTGTCGAGCACGGAGATCGAGTAGTTCGCCGGTGTGTCCCGCCCGGGAATCCAGTTCGTTCCGGGCCGGCGGGTCGGCAGGGTCCGGGAGGGGGAGGATGCCCGCGAGCGGCGGGGCCCGCTCCCCCTCCCGGCATAGATGGCCGCCCTCCACTCGCCCGGCGATCCGCCGTCGATGGTCGGCGATCCGGCACGGGGGCGGCCACCCTCGGCGGCAGCGGTCAACAACCCGCAGGGAGAACCCGTCAGCGTCACGAATCCTCCCTGGCCTCCGGGTGCCGGCCGGCACATCCGCCGGTAAGGACATGACACACTGCGCACCAGATCTACGACAGAATGCTCACCTGATGCCCAGAGGTGGGACATCACCGCTCACCTCCAACGTCCGGCTGTCGGAGGGGAACCGCCGTGCACGCTGATGTCGACACGCTGAAGCAACAACTCGCCTCCCGGTTCCGGGAACTCCAGAATGAGTACCAGCTCTCCGGGGTGCAGTTGGAGAAGCGCACCACCTACTCTCGGAAGAACGTCGGCTGGATCCGCAACGCGGGGCCGCTGCCGGCAGGCCACGTCCTCGCAGCCCTGGACAAGGTCTTCGGAACCGGCAGCGAGCTGACCGATCTGGGAGAGCGAATCCGGGCCGCCCAAGCCGCACAACGACTCCGGGGCTTGGAGGAAGTTGCCGGGACGGGAACCGCCGTGGACGCTGAACAGCAGACGGCGGAAGAGGAGATGGTCACGACGGACAGGCGACAGGTCTTCGAGTTCGCCGCGGCAGGGCTCGTTGCAGCAGAGACCTACCGGCAGTGGACGACATCCGGACCGGATGTTCTGACCCTCGACGAGATCGACGACTCGATTAACAACCATGCTGCCGCGTTCACCATCGAGCCGCATCACCAGCTCGCGCCGAAGGTGTGGAGAACCTGGGAGTCGGCACACACACTCCTGCGTAGCGGCGGTGCCCGCGCACGGTCGCAGGTGCAACTGACTGTTGCGGCCGGCTACGCCTCGTACATGCTGTGCAGGCTGGCGTTCAACCTCGGTGACACCGTCACCGCCCGCCGGTTCGTGCGCCTCGCGGGTGAGCATGCCGAGCAGACCAACGATGTCGTGCTGGCCGCGTCAGTGGGAGAGATGCTGTCCACGCTGGCGTTCTACGGCCGGCGCTACCGGGAAGCGGCCACCGCGGCGCAGCGGACCGCCGCGGTGGCCGACGGCCCGTACACCCGTGCCCGTATGGCCGCGTACGAAGCGCGGGCGCTCGGCGCGCTCGGCGATGTCGGCGGCACCCGGGCGGCGTTGAACCGGATGCGCACCTCGGTGACAGATCTACCGTTGCAGCCGGGGTGCAGCCCGTTCGGGCAGGCGACCGCGGCCATGTTCGAGGCCGGCGTGCTCGCTCGCATCGGCGCCGGTATCGAGGCCGAGCCGATCGCCCGTCGAGCCGTCGTCGCTTACGAGACCGACCGCGCTACCGGATATGAGGATTACGGGAATGCGTTGCTAGCGATTGCCTGGAGCCTTACCAACCGCGAGCGGCCAGCGGTCGACGAGGCCGCGACAGTCGCCGGGCGTGCTGTTGCGTTGTTGGATGCCAGTCCTACCGCGTCTGTTTCCGCGCGGGTCGTCGAAGTGGCCGCCGGGTTCGGCTCTTACCCGGCGGTGGAGCCCGTACGGGACTTTTGGGACCGATGGAAAGCCCGGCCGCGGCTTGCGTTGACCGGAGGCCACGTATGACCTTCGTCTACGACGCCCCGTCCGTCTTCGAGATACCGACGGTCGTCACGGATCGGCTGGTCCTGGGTGGTTGGCGGGCCGCGGACCTTGAACCGTACGCGGCGATGAACGCCGACCCTGAGACGATGCGGTATCTCGACGGCACCTTCGGCGCGGCCGGAACAGAGCGTCTCGTCACCCATCTCATCGGCATGTGGGTGATCCGCGGTCATGGCATGTGGGCGGTCGAGGATCGGGAGACGGGGGAGTTCCTCGGTCGGGCCGGGACGTACTTCGCGGACGGCTGGCCGGAAGTCGAGGTCGCGGTGTCGATCCGCCGCGATCGCTGGGGCCAAGGGCTTGGCACCGAGGCGATCCGGGCAGCGCTCGACTTCGGCTTCCAGCGGCTGCCCGTCGACGAGCTCATCACGGCGACGCACCAGGAGAACGCGGGGATGAACGCGATCGCGCGCAAGCTTGGGATGACCTTCCGGGAGGTGGCTGACGTCGGCCCATGGAGGGCGAACAACGTCTATGCGATCAGCCGAGTCGAGTGGAACACCCGGCGTGGGGCAACCTCCAGAGCCTGAGCTGCCGGGTACCCATGCCGGAGCCCACGCGAAGGATACGGCGCGGCCGCGCCGGCCGGGCCATCCTGACGGCATGGACGAGGCGCCTGGCAGGCCGTGGCCCAACCCGGTAATCGTGCTGCGCTGCAAGCTGAGCAGCGCCGAGAACCACGCCATCAATATGCAGAGCTGGATCATCGCCACGCAGAATTGGGTGAGTGAGCCGATCAGACCCCCGCCACCCCAGCCGCCACCAAAGCCGATCCTCGGTCCGGAGAGGTTGAAACCTCCCAGACCTAACGACATGCGTGGTCCCCGCATCCGCATTGCAGCCCCCGCTACCGACATATGGAGCGGCAAGCTACAGGAGGACGGCGTCTAAGGGGACGTAATGAAGTAACAAATACGTGATCGAGAGCATCATCGCAGGTCACAGGCCTGTGGAGGGTTCGAAACGCGCAAGTTATTTTATTTCGACTCCTAACCGTCGAGGCGGTGGCGACGACGCGCAACGTGGGCAACGGATGCATGTCGCGGGTAGTCCGCAGGTCCGCGCGCTGTGCTGCGAGACAAGTTCAGCCTGAGCCCTGCTCTACCTGCCACAGCGACGTGCCCGGAGCATCACCAGCGGGCGAGCTTCTCCGCATTGCCCACGAGCGGGTCGTTACTGCGGGTGACTACGTAGCCGTTCTCTTCCAAGACCCGGATCGCTTCCTCGGGAGCATCGTGGACCAGGGCGCCGATCTGACGCTGACGCCAACGGATCCGGCCAGCCTCGACGACCGCGCGCCAACCCTCCTTTGCATCGAAGCTGCATTCAGAAATCAGGAACTGGATGAAGTCCTCGAGACACGGTCGCATCCGCGCCCCGCCCACAGGAAGATGGAGGGACGCCAAGTCATGCGGCGTTTTCTTGCCGGCATGTGCAAGGAGGGCACTGAATGCACCGCGCTCCGCGTGGAACTGCCAGTGCGCAACCAAGTAGGTAGTCGATCTTTTCCAGCTCGGTGAGTGCCTCGAACTCGTCGCCGGTGAGCGCGTAGGCGTCGCAGCGGGCTCGAAGCTCGTCAGCGGTCAGGCCGATATCGATCCAAGATCGACTTCCGGCGCGCCTCAAGCTCCTCCCGGATCGGCTTGATCACGTTCCGCAACATAGGTTCCTCCTCCAGGCTCACCGCCCAAAGTAAGCCACAGAGGTCCGACGGTTTCGCTCATCGGCCAAAAGAGGTCATTATTGCATGTCGGTGTTGGCCGTCCGGTGCCGTGGCACGGCCTGTCAGACCGGTAGGACGGTCCCACGGGACTGGCCGGTCCACGCACAGCCGTATAGACCTACTCGCCGAGGAACGCCGACAAGGCGTACGTCCCGTGCCGGTCGAGGTTGTCGCGGACCCGGTCGTAGCCGCGGGTCGTCCGCGGGTCCCGCCGGTCCGGCGCTCAGTCGAGATCGATGGCCATCAGCATGCGGGAGTTCGGGGCGAGGCCGAGCTCGCTCTCGTGCGCGACGAGGTCGGCGAGCGCCGGGGTCATCTCGGCCGCCACCAGTTCCCGGAAGCCCCACCGCGCATACAACGGACCGTTCCACGGCACCGTCCGGAAGGTCGACAACGTCACCCTCCGCACACGACGGGAGCGCGCATAATCGATCACGCTTAGGCTCAGCGCCCGGCCCCGACCCGACCTCCCGTGCTCCGGACGCACCGAGAGCTGTTCGAGATGGACACTCGCCGCCGGAGTCCCCACGCGTGGCGGCGCGCCGTCGGTCCCCGGCCCGGGCTCGGAGACGTCCGTGGGGAGGACGTCGGCGAGGGCGTAGCCCACCGCGACCCCCACCGGGGCGTCGCTCACCCAGGCCCGCCCCCCGGCGACATACTCCGCCAGCTTCTCGGCCGAAAGCGGAGAATGTCCGGCGATGTCGGTCATCCCAATCCCGGCGAACAGCACTCCGGCGGTCCGCTCGATGTCGCGCATCACGTCGACGTCGTCCTCGCTCGCCGGTCGGACCGACCGCAGGGCGTCGTCGAGGTCACGCGGGTCGGGCATCGCGCTCAAAGCCCGGGAAGAAGTCCACGTAGCCGAGTTTGACAGGACGTGCGGGCCGAGTCGTCCGGCGAGCGGCCGGCCGGGTGCGCTCAGCCGGTGGGAACGATCTGCGCCGGGGCCCCGATCTGGGCGACGAGCATGGTCCAGTGCCCGTCGCCGGCGTTGAGGGCGTCGGTCGTGCGCTGCAGCAGCACCGGCGGGGGGACGGGTGTGCCGTCGAACAGGTTCCCGCACGCCGTGACCGCCTGGGCGTAGGCACCGGCGCCTTCGGTCCAACTCCTGCTCACGCTCTCGACGGGCGGGAGGCCCAGAGGTCCGATGCGGTCGACGGCCCGCCCCAGGTCGGCGCAGGCCGGTTTCAGCGACATGCCGTCCGCCGCCTGGATGTCGGCCCGTACCGCGTTGACCGCCCGCACGACCTCCGAACGGACCTGGGCGGTGGTGGCGTACCAGGACGTGAGCCGGGCCTTGACGTCGGTGGTTGGCGGTGCCGCCGCACCGGCCCCGCCACCGGCCCCGCCACCGGCCCCGACGACGAGGAACACCACGACCACCGCCACGACCCCGACCACGGAAAGAACTGCCAGCCCGCGTCGACGTTCCTCCCTGGTCAGTTCCTCCCAGGTGCGGTAGTCGCTCCGGCGCCGGCTCACGGGTCCCCCAGATAGCAAGAAGTCAGCGACAAAGCAGACGCACAGCTCAATCCTGACGTTGCGTCGGGAGCGACTCCCGACCGCGCCGGTGACGCGACGCCCGGCGTCCCACGTACCCGGTTCAACCTCCCGCTGCGGCACCGAGGCGCCGCGGGGGCACCGAAGAGGCCCCGCGGGGGCACCACCAAAGGGGCACACCGCGAGGGGCACCACCAGACGGGCACCGCCAAATGGGCTCCGGGGCTCTGCGGCTCCGGGGCGGCTGTCCCGGCTACCGCCATAGCAATACGCCGGACCGGCGGTATGCGCGGCGGTAGATGCGGCTGCACGACCGCGAGCGCGGGCAGCGGGCAAAGTACCGGCCTGCGACATCACCCGAGTGTCGGTGCGGGAAAACGCACCGTCTTCTCCTCCCTCCCAAGGGGATCCCCACACGGGAACTTCGATTTTCGTCACACACATCTGCGTTCCGCTCCCGGCCGGCTCGGCGATGTACTCACGGATGTACGAACGGGCCGCACCCGGCCGTTGCCGGCGGAGGATCCCGGACCGACCCAGGTCGACATCCGGCGTTTCGATGCGCAAAGCTGCGTGAAAGCGTCAAGATATCCCGGGTGCTTTACCACCCCGCGGCTCGGTGGATACCGGTGAGGGACGTTCGCGAAGGGGCACAGATGGACTATGTGATGGACTTGTCGGAGTCGGAGTGGGGGACACCCGCACCGGACCGGACGGGCAGCTGGGCGATCATCGTCCTGGAGCAGGGGACCCGGCAGGTGCAGGGAGTCATCGGCCCGTTCCGGTCGCCCGGCCATGCGCAGGCCTACGCCTGCGACGGGGGATTCGCCGACTGGCTCATCGTCCCATCCCTGTATCTGATGTCGCCCACCGAACCGGAGATCGCCGCCATCGCGGTGCTGTGAGACGGGATCACCCGAACCCGGCGAGGTGAGGCGAGGTGACCGAACCCGCCGGATCGTCCGGGCCGGGTGGTCCCCATCATGGTGCCGAGTGGGGACCACCCGGCAGACGGCATCGAGCGCCGGCGGGGAGAATCGGGGGTCATGGCGGAGCATCTGATCGAGAACTATCTCATCGACATGGACGGTGTTCTGGTCCATGAGGAACATCCCATTCCGGGCGCGGATGCCTTTCTGGTCGGGATCAGCGCGGCAGGCCTGGGTTTTCTCGTGCTGACCAACAACTCGATCTACACGGCCCGCGACCTGTCCGCCCGACTGGCTGGCGCTGGACTCACAATCCCGCCGGAGCGGATCTGGACCTCGGCCCTCGCCACCGCGCTCTTCCTACACACCCAACGCCCCCAGGGATCGGCGTACGTCGTCGGCGAAGCGGGCCTGACCACGGCGCTGCACGACATCGGCTACGTCCTCAGCGACCGGTCACCCGATTACGTCGTCCTCGGGGAGACTCGGACCTACAGCTTTGAGGCAATCACCAAAGCGGTACGGCTGGTGCGCGACGGCGCACGCTTCATCGCGACGAATCCCGATCCCACCGGTCCCTCGGTGGAGGGTCTCCTGCCCGCCACCGGGGCGGTCGCGGCGATGATCACCCGGGCGACCGGCGTCACACCGTACTTTGTCGGCAAGCCGAACCCGTTGATGATGCGCAGTGCGCTGAACACCCTGTCCGCGCACAGCGAGACCACCGTGGTGATCGGCGACCGGATGGACACCGACGTCGTCGCCGGCCTGGAGACCGGAATGGACACCGTGCTGGTGCTGTCGGGCATCACGTCCATCACCGACGTCGACCGGTTTCCCTACCGGCCGACCGCCATCGTCGGCAGCATCGCCCAGCTGCCCGTCGGTCGGGACGTGCGGACGCTCGACAGCATGCCGACGGCCGCCGTGCGCCCGGCGCCAGCCGAGACCCCCGAGCGCACCGGAGCCCCCGAGCGGGCCGGGGCGCACGGTCGGACCCTGGGAGCGATGCACACCCCGGGGTCCACCACACGTGGGTGAGGGTCCACCACGGAATCAGGGAACCCCGGACGGGATCAGGAGTCGCCCTGCGAACGGCGGAACAGGGTCGCGGTCGGCGCGGCGGCGGTCAGGGTCACCTTCGTCGGCGTGAACAGGAACGACTGCTGCGGCAGGCCGTCCGGACCCAGCAGGAACGCCCGCTCGATCGAGTCGACCTGGATGCGCGCACCGGTGTCGGCACCCGCACCGACGACCCGGGTCGCCTGGATGGACGCGATGTCCTCCGCGACCGTCCCGGGCGGGAGTTCGACGGCCGTGGCGGCCGGCGCGTCCCGTTCGATGGACCAGGCAGGGTAGGTCTTGTTCGACCGGTAGGTCTCGGGGTTGCCGGCGAGCCGCACCCCGACCGACAGCCCGACCCAGGCGTCGGCGGTGTTCGGTGTGCCGACCGTGTTCTTCCGGACGATCAGGTACAGGTAGTTACGCGGGTCGCTGATCCGGGTGCGCGAGTTCGGGACCGGGGCGTCGGCGACCTTGCCCTCCCGGGCGACCTCCTGGGACATCACCCAGTAGGTCCACGGGTTGCGGTCCATCTCCCGTTCAGGGGCCTCGGCGTTCGGGTCGAGGGTGTCCGCGGCCGACAGGGCGAACCGCATCGGGCCGTTGGTGTTCTGGCACATGCTGTTGCTGCGCGTGCAGGTCCCGAGCAGCGGGTGCGTGCCCTCGTACCGGCCGGTGAACGGCTGCGACGTGTGCTCCGGACCCTGGATCACGGCGCTGCCGGGGATGGCGTTGCCGGTGGCGTCGATCTCGACCTGGTAGGTCCACTCGATGTCGGTGGTCCGCCCCCAGAACGCCATCAGGGCCGGGGTCGGGGTGCCTTCGTCCTCGTTGCTCCACACCATCGAGTAGGTCAGCAGGCGATGACCGGCGATCGCGGTTGGCGCTTCGGAGTGGAAGGCGAGCAGTGGGGTGTCGGTGACGGCGTTCTGGAACGGCCCGCCGGCCATCGGATTCGCGGTGGCGGCCGGTGCCGTCCGGCCGTAGATCACCGGAGCGTGGGCCAGGGCCTGGTAGCCGTTGTCCTGCGGCGTGACGGTGCGGAAGGTCAGATCGGTCAGGCGCGCCGTGGCGGCGTTGCGGGGCGACCGGTCCGCGGCGAACAGCGTCCGCAGGGTGTGCTTGCCGGCGGCCAGGTGACCCAGCGCGAGGCTGCGCTTGATCGGGAAGGAGGTGGGGATCACGAGGTCGGTGGCGTAGGCGGTGTCGACGTAGAGCGACAACACCGCGGACTCGCCGCCCGGGGAGCCCCAGGAGACCCCTGGGGCGGTGGTGGTGATGTCCAGGAGCACCTCGCCGTCGGCCTCGGTGCGGAAGGGGATCGACGAGTCCTGCCCCCGGTTGAGGACGATCTCCGCGGGTGGAGCCGGTGCCTTGTCCCCGGAACCGCACGCCGCGAGCCCCACCGCCAGCACGGTGGCGGCCAAGCTGGCGCCGAGCGTCTGACGCAGTCCCCTTGACACCCGCGTTCCCTCCTAGAATCCGGGATCGCCGCCGCCGCGGCCCGTTCCGCGCTCCCCCGATCCCCACACATCCTGACATCCTGCTCTTTACGGCATTGTCGCCGTGCATCGGTCCGGGTTGGGCTGCGGACAGCCCGCCGGTCGGCCGTGCGGGTGTCATGACGTACCCGCCACCGCTGGGCCGCGGAAACCCCTAGTGATCTCCATGGCGGATAACGTCGCGACGGAGAGGCCGGTGGGACAGCTGGGGGCGGAGGAACGAGCGGGAGTCGGCGTGCGCAAGTTCGTCATCATGGGCGTGCAGGGCAGCGGCAAGGGAACCCAGGCGACGATGATGGCCCGGGACTTCGACCTGGTCCACATCAGCGTCGGCGACGTCTTCCGCTGGAACGTGCAGAATCACACCAAACTCGGTGCCCAGGTCAAACGCATCGTGGCGGCCGGTCACCTGGTCGGGGACGATCTCGTCGAGTCAGTGGTGCGCTCCCGGCTGGCCGAGCACGACTGGAACTATGGGTTCATCATCGACGGGTTCCCGCGCAACGCACGGCAGGCCGAGTTCTTCCTGGAGAGCTACGACATCGACGGGGTCATCTACCTCGACCTCCCCGACGACGAGGTCTACCGGCGGGTGCTCGCCCGCCGGTTCTGCTCGCGGTGCGTCCTGGACTACAACCTGATCGCCAGTAGGCCGCAGGTGCCGGACACCTGCGACGTGTGCGGAGCGCCGCTGCTGACCCGGGCCGACGACAACCCGCAGGCGCTGGCCGTCCGCCTGCGGGAGTACCACGAGAAGACCCGACCGGTCATGGAGATCTTCCAGCGCAAGGAGTTCGTGGCCGTCGTGGACGCCAGGCACCCGCCGCGCGAGGTGCAGGCGGAGATCCGCCGGCATTTCGATCTTCCGCAGCTCGATCGCTCGCAGTTCGGTCTTCCGCAGCGGCCGGTCGTGTCCGGGTGAGCCCGGCCGCGATCCCCCCGGGGGGGCTACTGCTTAGTGAATACCACGGCGACGCCGTCGGTGTTACCGACCCCCGCGGCCCCGATACTCCCGTTGACGCCGTGCCCGTTGAACTGGATGGCTCTGGCGACTCCCGGAATCCCCACATCCGTTGTGATCTTATAGCCGGCGCCAGGCAGGGTCTGCCGGTAGAAGGTGGCCACCCCGTCGCTGGACACCCCGCCCAGCGTCACCGTCGACGTTTTCCCGGTGGTCGTGCCGACCTTCACGGTGGCCCCGGGCGGCACCGGGAAATCGGAGGGACATTCGTGCCACGCAGGGCATCCGCGCCGCTGACGGCGTCGATCCTTCCCACCCCCGGCAGCGAGGTAGGCAGCGAGGTGGGCAGCCCGCTCGGCAGCGCGGTGGGGATCGACGTCGGCAGGGTCGGTGTGCTGACGGAGGGCGGCACACCGATGTCGTCGGACCCCCCGCAACCGGCGGTCAGCGCGACCATTCCCGCGAGGACCAGCCCCGGAAGCAGCGTCATGGTTCGGCCGGACCGGATCCCTCGGCGTGGTTCGTCAAGGGTGAGGTTCTCCCGCACGGCTGGTCCTCCTGCTCGGTCCGACCGGCGGGACAGGGGTCCCGCGGGCGGACGGTAGATCATCACTGTGGATCTGTCCAGGTGTCTGATTCCCGGATCTTTCGGATCCATGCTGTCGACCTTAGGGGACGTAATGAAGTAACAAATACGTGATCGAGAGCATCATCGCAGGTCACAGGCCTGTGGAGGGTTCGAAGCGCGCAAGTTATTTCATTTCGACTCCTTAGTCGCGGACGGTGCACGCCGCGTGGCGGTGTCGGCTCAGCGTCATTGCCTGCGTGGGGGTGGGCCGTGTGGGGGTGGCCTGCGTGGGGGTGCGGTCGGTGCGTCGCCACCCGGGGGGAGCACACCTGAGCATCACGTCGGGTCGGGGGTCGAGATCGTGCGTCGGGGCGGCCGAGCTTTCGGATTTGTGTCATAGGTGAGGTTTGAGGGGTTAGTCGCCGGGTATCCGCACGGCGGATGTTACTTGCCCTGTTTATCCGCTTAGTCCTTGGCGGGGTCGATGGCGATGGTCGCCCCGAGGGGGCTGGACGCGAAGGGATGGGCGGGGCGGCACTCCGGTACCAACAACTACCTTCCGTAATCGCAAGAAAGGGATGGGTCGCATGGGGGTGGCGACTACCTGGGGTGTTGGTGCCACTGCTTCCAGCTTCCGCCTTCCTCGGCCGGTGGTGGATCCCCTCGCGGGTGAAGCCCCCTTTCTAGCTGTCGGAATTCCGATTCGGTCCGTTCTGTTACCTTTTTTATCACTGTAAGTGAGGATGTCGATGCGACACGAGTTTCGGTGTGTCCCGTCCCAGTGCGCCGTGATCGGCGCCCGATGCCTGTACGTTCCTTAAGCGTGGCGGTCACCAACAACGCGGTGATCGGTGTGGCCTTGGGCTACATCGAGGCAAACCCGGATGAAGTGGACCTCATGCGGTCCTTGGTCGTGCTGGCTCTGCACGGGCCATCCATCACAGCCCGTAGCACGATGCCGGCCCACGTCACGTGCCGAGCCGCGATCGTGTCCCCGGACTGGCGGGTGCTGGAGATCCTGGAGCCGTCCACCGCGGTCTGGCGGATGCCCGGCGGTCATGTAGATGCCGACGACTCCTCGCTGCTCGGCGCCGCGCTCGGGCTCGCCGCGCGCCGGGCAGGTGTCGAGGCCGACGCGGTGATCCCGGGCGGGATCCTCCCGTTCGACGTGGAGGTCGGAATCGTCGACGCCGCGCCGATCCTCGGTGAACCCGAGCACGTGCACTACGACATGACCTATCTCTTCCACGTCGAGGACCGCAGCCTCGCGGTGCGGGAGAGCGCCACGACGCAGGTTCGGTGGGTGGCGCCCGAGCAGATTTCCGGCCAGCTGGGCGCGAAGCTGACCAGGGCGTTCCAGCAGGCCGGGCTGGTGCGCTGACCGGACCCATGCGGGCCTGATCCAGCCGGGGTGCCGAGCAGCCCTAGGCCAGCAGGGCGGGCCGCCAGGGCGGGTCAGCAGCATGGGTCGGGGAGCCAGGTCTCGGCCCAGAGGGAGAGGGCCGCGACCGTGTCTGCGAGGTCCGCTCCCTTCGCGGTCAGGTGGTACTCGGTCCGCGCGGGCGTATCCGGGACGACGGTGCGTCTGACCATCCCTTCGGCTTCAAGTTCTCTCAGCCGCACGGAACAGAGCCGGTCGGACAGGTTGGGCACCGCCGTCGTGATCTCGGAGAACCGGGTTGCGCCGGCCAGCATCGCGCGCACGATGGCCCCGGTCCAGCGCCGCCCAATGGTCTCGACGGCATGGTGGTAGCGCGGGCAGAACGAGGACAGCTCCACCCTGATCAGCCTATGCTTGCCCGCCATTAGCCGGCCCGATCCGGTAATAGCGGCTTACCTTTCGTCGGCTTATGACGTCGTGGGGCGAGGAGCCCGGGACTCGGGTGGAACCGGTCCCTGGGGCGTGTCGTCCGCCACGAACCGCAGATATCGCTCGGCGGAGCGGCGCACGGCGGCCCGACCGCCGGCGCGGACGATCGCCTGCCAGAACGCGCCGTAGACGACCTCGAAATCGAAGGGTTCGAGGAGCGCGACCGTCCGCCGGACCGCCCCGGGCCGTTCCGGGATGTAGTTCGGGTAGCTGTACATGAAGCTCACCCACCGCCGGTCCTGCACCACCTGCAGGATGTCGCCGGAGAACAGCGCACCGCGCCCGTTCTCCCCGTCCGCCCAATGCAGGACCGTGCCACCGGCGAAGTGCACACCGCCGTTGACGAGGGTCAGCCCCGGGCCGATCCGGTGGGTGTCGCCGGACCAGAGCACGATCGCATCGCCGGTCCGGCCGATCCAGGCGGCGTCGGCGGCGTGGATGTAGATCGGCACTCCGCCGAAGGCGTGACTCCAGTCCACCATGGCGCCGTAGAAGTGCGGGTGGCTGACGGCGATGGCGCGGATGCCGCCGAGCGCATCAACCTGACCCGCGAGATCGTCGTCGAGGAAGGGCACGCAGTCCCAGAGGATGTTGCCCTCGTCCGTGCGGACCAACAGGGCCCGCTGCCCGATGGAGATCTTCGGTTCGGCGCCGACGCCGAACACGCGGTCCCCCTCGGGGCGCAGTACCCCGCGGTATCCTGCGGCCCGCAGCCGTGCCCGCGAGGTCCACCGCTGACCGTCCCAGCCGACGTACTGCCGTTCGTCCTCGCACACCGGGCAGTCGCCCCGGACCGCACCGTACTGGATCCCGCAGGTTAGGCAGATCGGCAGATCGAGACTGGCGGGATCGAGTGGCACGGGCGCTCCTGGGGCGTCACCTGCCGGTGTAACCACGGTGGAACACCGGGATGTCGCCGAGCCTATTCAGCCGCTGAAGCGGGCGACCGCGTGCATCTTGTTCATCGCGTCCAGAGCCGCGACCTTGTAGGACTCGGCGAGCGTCGGATAGTTGAAGACGCTGTCGATGAGGTAGTCGATGGTGCCGCCGCAGCCCATCACAGTCTGTCCGATGTGGACGAGTTCGGTGGCTCCTGTACCGAAGACGTGTACCCCGAGAAGGCGCCGGTCGTCCGGGCTGACCAGTAGCTTCAGCATCCCGTACGAGTCACCGAGGATGGCTCCGCGGGCCAGCTCCCGGTACCGGGCAATGCCCACCTCGAACGGGATGGCCTGCTCGGTCAGCTCGTCCTCGGTGCTGCCGACATAGGAGATCTCCGGGATCGTGTAGATCCCGATCGGCATCAGCTCGGCCCGCATGGCGTTGACGTCCTCGCCGCAGGCGGAGTAGGCCGCGAGACGTCCCTGTTCCATTGACGTCGCCGCGAGAGCGGGGAATCCGATCACGTCGCCGACCGCGTAGATGTGGTCGACCTCCGTGCGGAAGTCCGAGCCGACCTTGATCCGGCCGCGGTTGTCCGCGGAAAGGCCGGCCGCCGGAAGGTTGAGGATGTCGGTGAGCCCCTGCCGCCCGGCCGAATACATCACCGTGTCCGCCGGGAGCTTCTTCCCGCTTTCGAGCAGGGTGAGGGTACCGCCGTTGTGGCGTTCCACGGAGACGACCGACTCGCGGAAACGGAAGGTCACCGCAAGATCGCGGAGCTGGTACTTCAACGCCTCGACGATTTCGAGGTCGCAGAAGTCGAGCATCCGGTCACGGCGCTCGACGACGGTCACCTTCGTGCCGAGCGCGGCGAACATCGAGGCGTATTCGATACCGATCATACCGGCGCCGACGACGACCATCGACCGGGGCAGTTTCTCTAGGGCCAGGATCTGGTCGCTGTCGACGACAGTCCGTCCGTCGAAGTCGACCGTGTCCGGCCGCGCCGGGCGGGTGCCCGTGGCGATGATGATTCTTTCCGCCTGGATCCGGCGGTCCTCGGTGTCCTCGCCGCCCGCCCGCACGTTCACGGTGTGCGGATCGACGAAGCTGGCCAGTCCCGTCAGCAGGGTGACGTGGTTACGGCTGAGCTGATTGCGAATCACGTCGATCTCGCGGCTGATGACATGTCTGGTCCGCGCCGAGAGGTCACCGACGGTGATGTCATCCTTTACCCGGTAGCTCGACCCGTACAGCTCACGCTGTGACATGCCGGTCAGATAAAGGACCGCTTCCCGCAGCGTCTTGGACGGGATCGTGCCAGTGTTGATGCTGACACCACCGATCATTTCCCGTTTGTCGACGATCGCGACCCGTCGGCCGAGCTTGGCCGCTGCGATCGCGGCCTTCTGCCCGCCCGGCCCGGATCCGATGACGAGGACGTCGTAGTCGAACATCGTCACATCCCCCGCAATCTATCGGTCTCCGGTGAACCCGAGGCTATCCGGCCGGACGGGTCGGGTCGGCACGTTGGCCGTGCTTGTTACGTCCATTTCTTCTGGGAAATTTCTCGGGAGTCGCTTCACCTGCGGATTATCACTCGAGGTAGGTGTCGCGAACCCGTCTGTGATGGCCGAGGTGTGCCGTCATGCCCGCCATATGTGCCGGTGTGGTTCCGGTTGAGAGCTTTTCGAGTCCAACTGGTGGGAACCTGTCGAGGACTTGCGCCGCCAGGCCGCCGGGCCCCCGCCGCCGGGCCGTTGGACCCTGCTGTCGGGCCGGGCCGTCGTGCCGGCAGGTGAAATTGAGGCACCCGCCACCCGTAACCAATCCGCCGCCGGCCCGTTAAACCTCTAGCGGGGGTCGTGGAGGCTGTCTGGGGGGTCTTCCACGGCTCCCGCCGCGCCGTCGGTCGCCGCCTGTCGGGTCGCGCTGTCGGGACGGGACACCCCCGTGGGTCACGGAGGTGTCCGGGAGACGCGACGGTCGGGGGAGAGGCCGCCCGACGAGCTTCGGCTACGGGTGGGTCATCGACAGCACGTCGAGCGCGGCGTCGAGCTGTGCCTCGGTGAGTTTGCCCGCCTCAACGTAACCGCGCTCGAGAACGACCTCGCGAATGGTCTTCTCCTCGGCGAGCGAGATCTTGGCGACCTTCGCGGCCTCCTCGTAGCCGATGTACTTGTTCAGCGGCGTCACGATGGAGGGGGAGGACTCGGCGTAGCGGCGGCAGCGTTCGACGTCGGCGACGATGCCGTCGATGCAACGGTCGGCGAACAGCCGGCTGATCGTCGACAGGATGTGGATCGACTCCAGCAGGTTACGTGCGATCACCGGCAGCATGACATTGAGCTCGAAGCTCCCGGCTGATCCGCCGAACGCGACCGCCGCGTCGTTGCCGATGACCTGGGCGACGACCTGACAGACCGCCTCGGGAATGACCGGATTGACCTTGCCGGGCATGATCGAGGATCCGGGCTGGAGGTCGGGCAGCCGGATCTCGCCGAGCCCGGCTCGTGGGCCGGACGAGGCCCAGCGCAGGTCGTTGGCAATCTTGTAGAGCGAGAGGGCGATCACCCGCAGCACGCCGGACGCCTCGACGAGGCCGTCCCGGGAGGCCTGCGCCTCGAAGTGGTTGCGTGCCTCAGTCAGGGGAAGACCGGTGCTGGCGGACAGTTCCTCGATTACCGCGGCGGAGAAGCCGGGCGGGGTGTTGATGCCGGTCCCGACGGCTGTCCCACCGAGCGGCAGCTCTCCGATCCGGGGCAGTGCCACCTGCAGGCGCTCGACGCCGAGCCGGACCGCGGCGGCGTACCCGCCGAACTCCTGGCCGAGTGTCACAGGGGTCGCGTCCATCAGATGGGTCCGGCCGGACTTCACGACGTCGGCGAACTCGGTCTCCTTGCGACCGAGCGCGGTGGCAAGGTGCTCCAGGGCCGGGATCAGGTCGCCGACGATGCCCTGGGTGGCGGCGATGTGGATCGATGAGGGAAAGACGTCGTTCGAGGACTGCGAGGCGTTGACGTGGTCGTTCGGGTGAACCGGGCGGCCGAGGCGCTCGGAGGCGAGCGAGGCCAGCACCTCGTTGGTGTTCATGTTGGACGAGGTGCCGCTGCCGGTCTGGAAGACGTCCAGGGGGAACTGGTCGTCCCAGTCACCACGGGCCACCTCCGTGGCCGCGTCGGCGATCGCCTCGGCGATGTCCGCGTCGAGCACGTCCAGCTTGGCGTTCACCGTCGCGGCGGCGGCTTTGATCCGGGCGAGCGCCGCGATGTGCGCGCGGGAGATCCGCTGGCCGGAGACGGGAAAGTTCTCCACCGCCCGCTGCGTCTGGGCCCGCCACCGGGCCGTGACCGGTACCCGGACGTCACCCATGCTGTCGTGCTCGATGCGGTATTCCTGCTCGCTCATGCGCCCGTTCTCCCGATGCTCGTCGCCCTTGACCTGTACTGCCCGTGCCCTGTACCGCACACTGGGGCCGCGTCCCGGCGAGATGCCGCCTGGACGCGGCCCCAGGGCCGACCTTAGGACATGTCGGGCCTGCCCCGCATGGCGCCTTCGGCGCAATGCGGGGACCCCTGGCATAGGGCACCGTTCGGGGTTTCCGTTACCTCGCCTTCGGTGAGGTTCCTGGGGGAGCCTCGGGGGCCTTCGGCGTGATGCGGGGACAGTGAGAATGGCTATAGGGGAACGTCGGGGGCTTCGGCGCAATGCGGGGAAGGGTGGCTCCGACGAGTCTGATGTGAGGGGCGGTCCGGGCTCAGCTGGCGGCGCGCTCGCGGGTACGCATCTCCCGGCGAAGCTCCGGCGGCAACGCAAAGAGAAGGTGCTCGTCCGCGGACGTGACCTCCTCCACATCGGTGAAGCCCCGCTCGGCGAGCCAGGCCATCACGCCGGTGACGAGCTCCTCCGGCACCGATGCGCCGCTGGTGACCCCGACGGTCTCGACACCATCGAACCAGCTCAGGTCCACCTCGGTGGAGTCGTCCACGAGGTAGGCGGCCGGCGCGCCGGCGTCGAGCGCGACCTCGACCAACCGGACCGAGTTCGAGGAGTTCCGCGAGCCGACGACGATGACCAGGTCGACCGCGCCGGCGATCTCCTTGACGGCGACCTGGCGGTTCTGCGTGGCGTAGCAGATATCGTCGCTCGGTGGACCCTGCAGGTGCGGGAATCGCTCGCGCAGCGCGTCGACCGTCGTCATCGTCTCGTCGACGGACAGCGTGGTCTGGGAGAGGAAGGCCACCCGCTTCGGATCGCGGACCTTCACCCCGGCGGCGTCCTCGGGCCCGTCCACGAGGTGGATGCGGTCCGGAGCCTGCCCGGTGGTGCCGACGACCTCCTCGTGGCCCTCGTGGCCAATGAGGAGGATGTCGTAGTCCTCGCGGGCGAACCGCCTGGCTTCAGAATGCACCTTGGTGACCAGCGGGCACGTGGCGTCGATTGTGTGGAGCTCGCGCGCCGCAGCCTCTTCGTGCACCGTTGGTGCTACTCCATGGGCTGAAAACACGACGGTGGCGCCGTGCGGCACCTCGTCGGTTTCGTCCACGAAGATCGCACCCTTGGCCTCCAGCGTCTTCACGACATGAAGGTTGTGAACGATTTGTTTGCGTACGTAGACCGGTGAACCGTACAGCTCTAGTGCTTTCTCCACGGTCACGACGGCTCGATCGACACCAGCGCAGTAGCCGCGCGGTTTGGCAAGAAGGACCCGGCCCATAGGTGGGAGTCTACGCGGCGGCCGGCGGCCGGGAAGTCGGCTAGGCGATGCATCACCCGATGGCGACATCGTCCGGTCCGGCCGTGACGAGGGCCGCCGACTGTTGTAGGGCGAGGCTGGAGGGCGAGGTTACGGTGCCCGGGTGGCACTGACATCGTCCCCGGAACAGCCGCTGCCGGTCCGCAGCGTGTCGCGCGCGCTGGGAGACTGGATCAACCGGCTGGGGCGAGTGTGGGTCGAGGGGCAGGTGACCGGGATCGTCCGCCGTCCCGGGATGGGAACGGTCTTCCTCACCCTGCGGGACCCGGTGGCCGACGTGTCCCTGCGGGTCACCTGCCCGCGCGCGGTGTGCGACGCGGTGGGGCCGGCGCTCGTCGACGGGGCCCGCGTCGTGGTGTGGGGCAAGCCGTCGTTCCACCCCGGCCGAGGCACGCTGGCCCTTGCGGTTGTTGAGATTCGCCCGCTCGGTGCCGGTGCGCTGCTGGCCCGGCTCGAACAGCTCAAGGCCACGCTGGCGGCCGAGGGGCTGTTCGCCGCGTCCCGTAAGCGGCGTCCTCCGTTCCTCCCGGCGGCCGTCGGTCTGATCACCGGGCGGGCCAGCGCGGCGGAGCGGGACGTGGTCGAGAACGCGCGCCGTCGCTGGCCGGCGGTGCGTATCGTGTTACGGGAGGTGGCCGTCCAGGGGCCTCTCGCGGTCGCCCAGGTCATCGACGCGCTGCGGGAACTCGACGCGCGTGCCGAAGTGGAGGTGATCGTCATCGCTCGTGGCGGCGGGTCGCTGGAGGATCTGCTGCCCTTCTCTGACGAGGCGCTGCTGCGGGCCGTCGTGGCCGCGCGTACCCCGGTGGTGTCGGCAATCGGACACGAGCAGGACACCCCTTTGCTCGATTTTGTCGCCGACGTCCGCGCCTCCACACCGACGGACGCGGCGAAGAGGGTGGTGCCGGACGTCGGTGAGCAGGCGATCGCGGTCGCCCAGCTGCGGGCCCGGGCCCGGCGGGTCGTCGAGCACCGGCTCGACCGGGAGGAACGTTGGCTGGCGGACACCCGGGGGCGCCCCGTGCTCGCAACGCCCACGCGCGACGTGGGCCGCAGAGCGGACGACGTGTCGGCGCTCCTCGCCCGTTCGCGCCGCTGCGTCCGCCACATGATAGATGTGACCGGGAACGATCTGGCCGCCACCCGCGCCCGGATGCGCGCGCTGTCGCCGGCGGCGACCCTCGACCGCGGGTACGCCGTGGTGCAGCGCACCGTGGATGGTGCGGTTGTGCGCGGGCCTGCCGAGGTTGCGGCCGGGGACGGGCTCGCCATCCGGGTGGCGGGCGGAACGCTGCGCGCGACGGTCGTGGACGGCTGAGCAGGCCCGGCGGCCCGTCGGCTGGAGGGGCCGCTCGCTCAGGAGACGCTCAGGAGATCAGGAGACGCTCAGGGGAGTGGAGTCGCCGCGGCCAGTCGAGCGCGGGCGCCGTCGAGCAGCGCCTGACAGGTCCTGGCGAGCTCCTCGCCCCGTTCCCAGAGGATCAGTGACTCCTCCAAACTCACCCCGCCGGCCTCCAACCGGCGGACGACCTCCTCGAGTTCGGCCCGCGCGGCCTCGTAGGTGACCGGTGGGGCCGGGACGCCCGGCGGGGGGACATCGGCGGAGTCCGAGGCGTGACCGGTAGGGCTGTCGTTGAATGCTTCGGGCATGGCCACCTCCGTGCCGCCTCCGCGGCCCTCTAACCTCTAGAACCCTCTATGCCTCTACAACCCTCTACAGCGAGGTCCGCTCAATCCGTGGACCGCGCGGTTCCGGGCCGGCCCCGGCGGAGCGGGGAGGCCCCCTGCCTCGGGGTGCCATCGTTTCAGGATGCCATCGGCGTTTGCGGCTCGGTCCCGGTGGGTTACGGGTTCGGCCCCGACTCAGCATCCACCGTTGGGCGACCCGACGGCCAGGGGGCACCGGCGTGGCGATTTCCCCTCCGCCTGGCCAACATGATATCCAACAAGGAACAATCATGGCTGAACCCGGTCGGTCCGGTAGAGATCCATAGTACAAGGTCACTGCACGGCGTTTCAGGTCGGTCGCGGTCCGAGACGGATCACGTCCGGCCTGGCACACTGGCCGTTACCCGCAGGACATCCAGTCCGGAGGTAGCAATGCCCGCGCTACGCCCGACGCCTCGTCGCCGGCCTCTCGGCGACCTCGCCCGAGAGTACGCTCCGCCTTCGGTTGCCGCCGTGGGTGCCGTGCCGAGGGGTGGGATGACCGGGACGCGGGGTGGCGGCGCCCACCTCGGATGGCGGATGCCGACGACGGGCCCGCTGCTACGTCGGGCGGCCGGGCTGGTCATCGGCATGGCGATTCTCATCCCGGCCGCCACCGCGCTGGAGGGTGGGGGCGAGCCACCGGCCGCAACGGCCGTCGCGCCCGCACGGCCTCCCGTCATCGCGGTCGCCGTCCAGCGATGACCGGGTTCGCGCTGACCGGGCGGCTTGCACCGACCGGGTTCCCACCGACCAGGCTCGCACCGGCGGCGCGATCAGTTCGTGGCGGCGGGAACGACCGGTCGCAGTGACGCGGCGAGGGTGACCAGATCGGCCTGATTCGCCCCGCCTTTGCCGCCTCCATCATCCACGATCACGGTGACGCCGCCGTCGGTCCGGGTGAGCGCGAGATGCCCATCGCCGTCCCGGCGTTGCTGCCAGGCGACGCCTTCCACATCGACCGTGCCGTTGGCCGGTCGGTTCCCCAGGATCCGCTGGACCGCGGTGGGAGCGTTGCTCTCGACGAAGCGAGCGAACGTCCGATGGTCGGGCCGATCGACAACATAGCCGATCGTCGCCTCGGCGGGACCACCGTCGGCACCACCGGTGGGCAGCGTCAGGCGGATGGAGGTCGGCTTCCAATAGGAGGGCAGGCCAGCCGGCCCGAGTGGGGAGTAGGGCGCCTGGCGGGCGAACGCCGCCATCGGCTCACTCGTCGCGACGACCTTGACCGTGGGCTCGTCGCTTCCGCGGGGCATGACGAAGATGACGAAGAGCAGGACACCCGCCATGACTACGGCGAGAGAGAGCGCCATGTCTCTGATCGTTTCCTGACCGCGTCGTCGTGCCACGTCCCCATCTTCCAGGTCTGAGCCCCCGGATGGGCACCCAGACCACGTCTGGGCGGCTCGCAGGGGTGGTGGTGTGTTCAGGCTCTCGCCCGGCTGGATGGCCTTATCGGGGAGCGCGGGGTGAGGAACCGGCCACGCCGGGACCTGTCGGGCAGCCGTCACGCCCCCTCCGCGTGACGGCTGCCCGATGCTTCGTTGGACGCGCGTACCGGGTTGAAGGTTGCGTGCCTCTTCGGCGGATTCGAGGTGTCGTGTCGACGACAGGCCGGATTTGCCGGACGGCCGCAGGCACACCTTCGCGGCGGGATAGGGTCATGGAGGTATATTCGGCGTCACTCTGGGCCTATCTCGGGCGCCGACGGGGCTCCCGAACTAGGCTCGGGGCCGTGTCTTCCACTGCTGAATCCTCCGTTTCCAGGCCTTCCGACGCCTCGTCCGTGCCCGACACGCTGGCCGTGCAGGGACAGGCTCCGGATCGCAACCTCGCGCTCGAACTTGTCCGGGTAACCGAGGCAGCCGCGCTCGCCGCGGCGCGCTGGGTCGGCCGTGGTGACAAGAACGGCGCGGACGGGGCCGCCGTCGACGCGATGCGCCGACTGGTCGGCACCGTCTCGATGCGCGGGGTCGTCGTGATCGGCGAGGGGGAGAAGGACGAGGCCCCCATGCTGTTCAACGGCGAGGTGGTCGGTTCGGGGGAAGGGCCCGAGTGCGACGTCGCCGTGGATCCCGTGGACGGTACGACGCTGACCTCCAAGGGGATGAATAACGCCATCTCGGTCATGGCGGTCAGCGAGCGTGGCTCGATGTACGACGCGAGCGCGTGTTTCTACATGGAGAAACTGGTCACCGGCCCGGAGGCGGCCGGGGCGGTGGATATCACGGCCTCGGTGGAGGACAACATCCGCGCCGTGGCGAAGGCCAAGGAGATCCTCCCGCGGGACGTCACCGTGGTGGTCTTGGACCGGCCCCGGCACAGCCAACTGGTCGAGCAGATCAGGGCGGCCGGCGCCCGAGTTAAGCTGATCTCCGACGGCGACGTCGCCGGAGCGGTGATGGCCGCCTCGGCGGACACCGGCGTGGACCTGCTGCTAGGGATCGGCGGCACTCCCGAGGGGATCATCACGGCCTGCGCGGTGACCTGCCTGGGCGGAGTGATCCAGGGCCGGCTGTGGCCGCGGGACGACGCGGAGTATCGCAAGGTCGCCGACCTCGGGGGCGACCCGACCCGGGTACTGTCCACCCGGGACCTCGTCGACAGTGACAACGTCTTCTTCGTGGCGACCGGCATCACGGACGGCGAACTGCTCGCCGGGGTGCGGTACCGGCCGGGCGGGGCGAACACGTCCTCGCTGGTGATGCGGTCACGCTCGGGCACCATCCGCCGAGTGGACAGCCAGCATCAGCTCACCAAGCTGCAGGCGTACTCCACCGTCCCGTTCTGAGCCGCCGCTGTCCCGGTCGCCACTCCGGTCGCAGCTCCGATCCAAGTCGCCGGTCCGGTCGGAGTTCCGTACAGTTTCCATGCTGTTCCGGTTCCGATCTGGTCGGGAGGTGGTCGCATGGTGCTCTACCCGCGACCTTCCGTCCCCGCGAGGGTGTTCGCGCGCCTCGACCCCCCGGGACCGCACGGCAGCGCCGCGGAGGTCCGGACGCTGGCGGGTGCGGCACGCAGGTTCCTGCGCCATCCACGGCCCCCCGTCCTGCTTGGTTGCGTGGGGACGCTTGCCGCCCTGCGGGCGGTCCGAGGCCCGTGGCGGATCCGGGACACCGGCGTCGCGGTGGCTGCCATGGCGGCGCAGCCCTTCGTCGAGTGGAGTGTGCACCGGATACTGCTCCACGCCCGGCCGGGCAGTCGGCTGGGATCGATCGGTTACCAGCTTGCCGGATACGGGCACGAGCAGCATCACCGCGATCCGACCAACCTCGACACGATGTTCTTGCGCCCCCGCGAGGTGATCAGCGGAACCGTCGCCGTCGCGGCGCCGGCGCTGCTCGGGCCGCCGTGGGCGGCGACCGGCGCGCTCTGCCTCGGGATGGGTGCGCTCGTCTACGACTGGACGCATTTCCTCATCCATACCCGGGTCCCCCCGCGCACGGCCTACTACCGGCGGTTGTGGCGAGGGCATCGTTTGCACCACTACCGCAACGAGCGGTACTGGCTCGGGGTGACCAGTCCGCTCGGTGATCTGGCCCTGCGCACCGACCCGCCGCGGGACGCCGTGGCACTCTCGCTGACCGCCCGCGGGCGGAGTACCGCCGCCACCCCGTCTGCTCAGTTTGTTCGGACTGCTTAGTTTGTTCGGCCTGCTCAGTGCTCCGGCAGGGCCTGTGACGGCGAGCTGAGGCTGGGGGATGCGAGGTCGTCCGGGTCCCCGGTGCCGGTTACCGGGCCAGGATCAGGCTGACCGAGCCGGGGGGTGAAAAGATCGGGCTGACGGGCTGCGCGCCGAAACCGATGGGTGTGGGCTCGTGGCACCGTGAGAGGCGGCGCGGGCCGCCCGACGCCTTCCAACCACGCGAGAAGCCGGCTGTCGGGCGTGTTCGCCTCGACGGTCAACCGAGCGAGGGCGAAGCGGTCGTCGGCGGGATGCGAGAGGACGTCGCGTACCGCGCAGGCCGAACTGTAGCCGGCCGAGATCACAAGCTGGCGTACGGACGGGTCGTATCCGCCGAGGGGGTAGGCGAACGTGCGAGGTTCGTCCCCGGTCGCCACGGCCAGCCGACGACGCGACAGCGTCAGTTCGGCGATCACGTCGGTCCGCGCCAGCTCGTCCAGCCGCCGTCCGGTGTGACCGGATCCGCCGATTTCTATCCCGAGACCCCGTATTCGATGAAGGTCGGTCCGGTTGAAATAGCCCGGATCACCGACCCGCGAACTGGTCACGAATACCGTCGCCGTCAGACCCGTCTCGGCCAGCCGGCGGAGAGCCTTCAAGGTTTCCACGCCGCCGTCGTCGAAGGTGATGACGACCGGGTTGGCCGACCAGGTGGCCGCGCGCAGGGATGCGGCATATTTCGACACGGTGAGCGCCTGCCGGCCGGAGGCGGCGATGATGGCGCAGTGCCGCATGAAGGTCGAGAAGGGGATCAGCCGACGTCGCGGGCCGCGTGGCGGCTGCGTGTCGAGAGACCGGTAGCGCAACATCGGGATCACCGGGGTTCTCTCCGCTGAGCAGGGACTGGCGGTCACCGGGACCCGGCCGGCTCACCAGCGGACAGGACGTACTCGCCGGAGAAAGGGTGAGACGTGCACGACAAGCGGGCCTCCCTACGTCCGCCGCCTCCAGGGGATGCGGCACCCGATAGGCCAGTGGAAGTGCGCCTGAGCGGCGGGTGCGTGATGCGGCATGGAATCTAGCACGAGCTGCGGCAATAGGTGTGGTCGCGTTGCCGGTGTTTGTCGTCGGCCGTTCCAGCTACATGCCTGTTATTGTTTTTATTGAGGGCGCGGATTTACTCATGGGTCGGTTGTGGCGGTACGGCCGACCTGGCGTGGGGAACTGGCGCGGGGAAGCGGCGGTCCGGGCCTACTACGACCGGCGTCGGCGCTCGGCGGCCGACTGCGAGAGGGAACGTTGCCGCTCGCGGCGCGCCACCTGGGCGCGGCGACCCCGGAAGAGCGCGATGACGGCCACCAGGATGAAGGCCGTCAGCAGGATCGGAGCGTGAAAGATCATCTCTGAGCCGACGTCGATGGCCTTGTTGCGCAGGCCGGAGCTGCCGTCCCCGGCCGCGGGGTTCAGGTAGCCGACGCCGAGGGCGATGAGCGCGTAGGCGAGCGGCGGCATGATCACTACGCCGATGAGGTCATCCGCATGCACGCGGACCGCGGCGAGGACGCACGAGCCGATGAACAGCACGCCGAAGGCGAACTTCAGGGAACCGAAGATCGCGGAGTCCACGATGGCACCTAGCCCACCGAGGACGAGGACGAGGATGCCGGTGCCGAGCGCGGTGAGGCCCCGGCGGCTGCCCGTGAACAGCGTGGGCGGCGGCCCACCCGCCCGACCGCGCGAGCTGCGGGCGTACAGATCGTCATGCCCGCGAGCGCGTGCGGATCTGCCCGGCGGTCCGGCCGACTGCCGGTGAGGCGGCACACTCACGAAGGCAAGGTACCGCCCGCAGATTTCCAATGCGTCAGGGCGATGCGCCAGACATGCGCATCAGCTCTCGTATTTGAGCTTTCGGTGTCGATCTCACTGCTTTCCGTTGCTTAAGCCTCCTTATGCTAGTCGTCTGCGTCTCATCTGACCGGATCTGCGCCGTCAGAGGTCTGATACCCGGCATCGACTCCGAGGTCCTCTATGGCGCCACCCCGCCCGGTCGTCGCGCCCTCCCCGATACTCCTCAGGAGCTCGGCGGCGGACAGCGGCCGCACGCCGGTCTCCACCGGAACCGGACTGGGGAGCCCCGCCTCGACGACTTCCATGGCCGCGAGCCGGCGGGCAGGGGTCAGCACCCGGCTTTCCAACGAGCCGACGGTGGCGTTGAAGTCCCCCACCGCCCGGCCGAGCGAGCGACCGAGGCGATCGACGTGTTCGCCCAGGGTGCCGAGGCGGGTGTAGAGGTCGCGACCCAGCTCGAAGATCTCTTTCGTCCGTGCGGTCAGCGCATCCTGAGTCCAAGCGTGGGCGATGGTGCGCAGCATGGCGATCAGCGTGGTTGGGGTAGCGATGATGACCTTCTTGCCGGCGGCGTGTTCGAGCAGGCCGGGATCGTGATCGAGGGCAGGGGCCAGGAACGCCTCGGCGGGGACGAAGAGCACCACGAACTCCGGGGACGACGGCAGCCGCCGCCAGTAGGACTTGGCGCCGAGGCCGTCGACATGCGCACGCAGATGGCGGGCGTGGGCGGCCATCCGGCGCGCGCGATGGTCCTCGTCCGTCGTGTCGGCGGCCTCCAGGAACGCGCTGAGCGGAACCTTCGCGTCGACGACCACGTTGCGGCCACCGGCAAGATGGACGACCATGTCGGGCCGTTGCGGGCCGTCGTCGCCCTGGATCGTCATCTGCTCGGTGAAGTCGCAGCGGTTGAGCATGCCGGCCACCTCCGCCACCCGGCGCAGCTGCATCTCGCCCCAGGCACCGCGGGCCTGGGGCCGGCGCAGCACGGTCACGAGCGCGGCGGTCTCCGACCGGAGGTTCTCCGACGCCTCACGGGCGAACCGCACCTGCTCGACGAGCGCCGCGTAGGCCTCGGTGCGCGCGGTCTCCAGCTCCCGCAGCCGGTCTTCCATCCGCCCGAGGGCCTCCCGCAGCGGCGTCACCATGCTCTCGACCGCCGAACGACGGGCGTCGAGGTCGCCGCGGGCACGGGCGCCGGCCTCGTCCAGCCGGGCGGAGGCCAGCTCCACCAACTGACGGCTCGCGCCCTCCAGAGCCTGCGCGGACAGCGCTCGGAAGCTCTCGGCGAGCCGGTCCTGGCTCTGCTCGACCAGCGCCACCCGCTCGGCCGCCGCTCGCTGCTCGTACTCCAGCGCGGTGCGCAGGCTGGACACGTCCGACTCGGCCAGCATCGCGCGCTCGGCAGCGGCGGCGGCGGCCTCCCGGGCCTGGTCGCGCTCCCGCATGGCGGCGGCGTGCGCGGCCGTGAGCGCGGCGACCCGCGGATCGGGGAAGCGGCGCGCGGCGGCGAATCCGCCCATGGCGCCGAGAGCCAGCCCGATCAGGGCCAGCAGCGCGCTGGTCGTGTCCACGGGAGAGAGGCAATCACGGCCCTCCGACAGTTTCGCGCGGTTTCGCGGTGAGTCGGTCCCCGGCGGGGCCCTTCCCGGCGGGGCGCTTCCCGGTGAGCGGCCGCAGGGCCCGTAGCCGTGAGGCCCGTAGCCGTGAGGTCCGTAGCCGTGAGGTCCGTAGACTGACCGGCCATGGGCTTGTCGATCGGGATCGTCGGGCTGCCCAACGTCGGCAAGTCCACGTTGTTCAACGCCCTGACGCGCAATGAGGTGCTGGCCGCGAACTACCCGTTCGCGACGATCGAGCCGAACGTGGGCGTGGTCGGGGTGCCCGATCCGCGTCTCGGCGAGCTCGCGAAGCTCTACGACAGCGCCCGGACGGTGCCGGCCACGGTCAGCTTCGTGGACATCGCCGGCCTGGTCCGAGGCGCGTCCGAGGGGCAGGGCCTGGGGAACCGCTTCCTCGCGAACATCCGCGAGTCCGACGCGGTCTGCCAGGTCGTCCGGGTGTTCTCCGATCCTGACGTGGTGCACGTCGAGGGCAGGGTCGACCCGGCCGACGACATCGAGACGATCAACACCGAGCTGATCCTCGCCGATCTGCAGACCGTCGACGCGCGCCTGCCGAAGCTGGAGAAGGAGGCCCGGGCCGACAAGGCGAAGCAGCCGTTGCTGGCCGCGGTGAAGGCCGCGCGCGAGGTGCTTGACGCCGGTCGCACGCTGTCCTCGGAACCGAAGATCGATCGCGACGCCCTGCGGGAGCTTTTCCTGCTCACCGCCAAGCCCTTCCTCTACGTCTTCAACGTCGACGAGGACGTCTTCGCCGATCCCGGTCGGCGCAAGGAACTTGTCGGGTCCGTCGCGCCCGCGGACGCGATCGTGCTGTGCGCCAAGGTCGAGGCCGAACTGGCCGAGCTCGACGAGGCCGACGCCGCGGAGCTGCTGGCCTCGCTCGGCCAGGAGGAGAGCGGCCTCGCCCAGCTGGCCCGGATCGGTTTCCACACCCTCGGGCTCCAGACGTTCCTGACGGCCGGCCCGAAGGAGGCCCGGGCCTGGACCATCAGGGCCGGGGCGACCGCGCCGGAGGCCGCCGGGGCCATCCACACCGACTTCCAGCGTGGCTTCATCAAGGCCGAGATCGTCTCGTACGATGCCCTGATCGCGGCCGGTTCGATGGCCGCCGCCCGCGCGGCCGGCAAGGTGCGCATGGAGGGCAAGGACTACGTGATGGCCGACGGCGACGTCGTGGAGTTCCGCTTCAACGTCTGAGCAGCCTCCCGACCGCTATGGCCGGACCGCGAAGGAATGCGAGTCCGGAAGTAGCTTTGGGATCAACGGCCGCCTCTACAGCGAGGCTGTGGCCGCGGCCTGAAGATCTCCGGCGGCCGTGGTCACCGCGCTAAACGAGCTGCCGGGTGGCCGCGGCGACGACCGCCTCGACCGGTCCTCGCATCCCGCTCGCCCGCCAGGCGGTGGCGACGGTCAGGGCCACGGCCGCCTGGAGCAGGAAGGACGGCGTCGGGTCCGCGGGGAGGAAGGACGCGGACATCACGATCACGTGGGCGCAGTAGAGGGTCAGCGTCATCGATCCGACGGCGATGAGCGGGACCAGCATCAGGGGCGGCAGCAGCCGGCTCAGGAGCAGGACGAACCCGAGCAGGGCGACCGCGGTCGCGCTGGTGTGCAGCAGATCGACGGGCGTGGACGAGTGCGGGGTGTCGACGGCCAGCCACCACCAGGTGTTCGTCGGGGTGCTGCCGTACAGCCCGGCGTCGAGGATGGAGCGCACCGGCAGCGGCCCGACTCCCGCGACCTCGACGGGATCGACGGATTCGAGTGCGGCCATGCCTGCGGCGTGCCGGAGCAGTGCCTAGGAGGCCAGCGACGCCGCCGCGGCGATCGTGCCACCCTCCGCGAGCAGGGCGGCGGCGACCCGCGTGGACCGTAGATCCAGCCGGCCGGCCGCGAGTCCCACACAGAGATACCCGAGCCAGGCGAGCGCCGGATAGAAGCCGGTGAAGCCCATCTCCAGGGTCAGGCTCACCGGGTGGGTGAACACCCGGCCGAAGGTTGGGTCGTCAAGGGTCGGGGACGGCAGATGGTCCCGGCTGAGGAGGCCTGCGGCCGGGACGACCGCGAACGCCAGCACCGTGACGACGACCAGCGCTCCGAGCGGAGCCCGCAGCAGCGGCACGGCCAGGATGAACATCAGCGCGTAGTAACAGAGGATCACCGCGATGCCGGAGTGGGTGTAGCCGAGGGCGAGGCCGATCGTCCCGATGCAGGCCGCTCGTGCCACAGTCGACGCGCGCGCCTGTGGCGCCGGCAGCCGGCCGGTCGACAACGCCAGCGCCACCCCGGCGAGTACCGCGAAGGCCGCCGAGGCCCGGCCGGAGGCGAGCAGATGCGCGGGGGTCGCCGCCCCGTCATCCTCGACCGCGGGATAGACGTGCGTCGCGACCATGCCGATCAGGGCGATGCCCCGCGCCGCGTCGACTCCGCGTACGCGGCCTCCCCCGGGGGCCTGCGGGTAACGGGGCTGAAGCATCGCGGGCACGCCCTTCACACTGGTCTCCGGGCGGGGGTGGGTTTCGTCCGGCCCGCCGGGAGTATCCCCGGGCCGATGCGGGCACCGCGACCGTGGCTCGGCAGTCAACGACTGATGAGTGGCAAGGAGAGGGGGATGGCGTGATCTGCCATCTGGCGGGCCGGTCCGAGTGGGCGGCCGGGGCTGGCGGGTACCGCCCGGCGAGCCTGGCATCCGAGGGGTTCATCCATTTCTCCGCCCCGGAGCAGGCCGTGGCCACCGCGAACCGGTACTACGCCGGGCATGCGGACCTGCTGCTGGTCGTCGTCGACCCGGAGCGGCTGAGCGCGGAGCTGCGCTGGGAGCCGCCGGCGGCCGGGGTGCCCGCCGGCCAGGCGCCCGCGGGGGGCACGCCCGCGCCAGGGGAGCTCTTCCCGTATCTCTATGGGATGATCGACACCGGCGCGGTGACGATCGTCGTACCGTTCCCGCCTGATCCGGATGGTGTCTTCAGGGTGCTGCCCAGCCTCTGGTGATCTCCAGATCTGTTCGGTACGAGACGTCTGTTCGGTACGAGAGCTCAGTACGAGACACCGGCCGAGTACAGGATCTGTGAGATCCTGCGGGCCAGGGCCACGTCCAGCTCGGTGACGCCGCCGACCGAGTGGGTCCAGACCGTGAAGGTCGTTGTTCCCGGGCCCCGCTCGACGACCGGATGATGGTTCATCGCGTCCGCTGCCTGCATGACCTCGGCCACGATCGCATCGGCCTCGTCCCCGTCCAGCATGATCTCCAACTGGATCCGGTCGGCGTCGCCGATCCAGCCGGGTAGTGCCGCCAACGCCTCGGCGACTTCGGTGGTGTCCAGTCTGCTCGGCATACCGATTCCCTCCGGCTGGTGATTCTCTGATTCTCTGGCTTGCGGTCCGACGTCCCGCTGCTGGGCGAGCCGTCCTGGTGGAGCCACCCGAAAGGCTCATCAGACACGATCCGCCGGGAACGGATCCACGGCTGGCCGGACTCTGGGAGAGTCCGGCACCATGAACGCGGATGTGGAGGGCTTGGATGCCCTCCCTTCTACCCATGGACGACGGCGTGGAACACCCGAGGACCGGGACGGCACCGACGTCCCGGTGGTGAGGGGACGTCTGGTCGTCGCCGTCGCGCTGCTCGACGACGATCGCCGGGTGCTGGCCGCCCGGCGCCGGGAACCGCATCCCTATGCCGGGATGTGGGAGTTTCCGGGCGGCAAGGTCGAGTCCGGCGAGCACGAGCTCGACGCGCTCGCCCGGGAGTGCCGGGAGGAGCTCGACGTCGAGATCGAGGTCGGTCCGCCGCTCGGCGAGGTCGGGCTGTCCAGCCCCGGGTGGGTGCTGCGGGTGTGGCTCGGCCGGGTGACGCGCCGGCAGCCCCAGCCCGTCGAGCATGACGAGCTGCGCTGGCTCGGCGTAGCCGAACTGGACGATGTCCGGTGGATGCCGGCCGACGGGCCCCTGGTGGCGGAGTTGCGCCGCGTGCTGTCGACTCCCGGATCGCTTTTCTGAACGCCGGCTTTTCTGAACGCCGGCGACGGGAGGTCGCGGACCGGTGAAGCCCCGGACCGGTGAAGCCCGTTGTAGCCGTGGCATCCGTACCATGGGTGCATCCGTACCATGAGTGGCGGTGCGACTGTTGCCGGTGTACGCGTGACGGGCAGATCGTCGTGCCGCGGCGCCGACACCATGGCGGGCACCCGCCAGAACGTTCGCGTCACCGGTTCATGCGTTACCGTCGTTTCATGCGGTGACGTCGTCGTCGTTGTTGCGGGGTCGCGAACCCCATGTCCGCCCCGGAGCGCATCACCGTGTCTCTTCGTGCCGATCTTCGAAACGTGGCAATCATCGCCCATGTCGACCACGGCAAGACCACCCTCGTTGACGCCATGCTGCGCCAGTCCGGCGCGTTCGGCGAGCATGCCGAGCTCACCGACCGCGTGATGGACTCGATGGACCTGGAGCGTGAGAAGGGCATCACGATTCTCGCGAAGAACACCGCGGTCCGTTACGGCGACATCACGATCAACATCGTCGACACGCCCGGTCACGCCGACTTCGGCGGTGAGGTCGAGCGCGGCCTGTCGATGGTCGACGGCGTCCTGCTGCTCGTGGACGCGAGTGAGGGCCCACTGCCCCAGACGCGCTTCGTCCTGCGCAAGGCGCTCGCGGCGCGGCTGCCGGTGGTGCTCGTCATCAACAAGGTGGACCGGTCGGACGCCCGGATCGCCGAGGTGGTCGACGAGACCTACGAGCTCTTCCTCGACCTCGACGCCGACGAGGACCAGATCGACTTCCCGATCGTCTACTGCAACGCGAAGGCGGGCCGTGCCTCCACCACCCGCCCGGCCGACGGGGTGAGCCCGGACTCACCCGATCTCAAGCCGCTGTTCGACCTTCTGCTGGAGACCGTGCCGGCGCCGTCGTTCGATCCGGACGCGCCGCTGCAGGCCCTGGTCACCAACCTCGACGCGTCCCCGTACCTCGGCCGGCTCGCGCTGTGCCGGGTGCACAACGGCACGATCAAGCGTGGTCAGCCGGCGACGCTGTGCCGGGCCGACGGCAGCCAGCAGCGCGTCAAGATCAGCGAGATGCTGATGACGCAGGCGCTCGAGCGGGTGCCGGCGGAGTCGGCCGGGCCGGGCGACATCATCGCCATCGCTGGCATCCCCGACATCACGATCGGGGAGACCCTCGCCGACGCCGATGATCCCCGGCCGCTGCCGGTCATCACCGTCGACGAACCGTCCATCAGCATGACGATTGGCATCAACACCTCCCCGCTCGCCGGCCGTTCCGGCAAGAAGCTGACGGCACGGCTGGTCAAGAACCGGCTGGACGCCGAGCTCATCGGCAACGTGTCGATCCGGGTACTGCCCACCGAGCGGCCGGACACCTGGGAGGTGCAGGGCCGCGGGGAGCTGCAGCTCGCCGTGCTCGTCGAGCTGATGCGGCGCGAGGACTTCGAGCTGACCGTCGGCAAGCCGCAGGTCGTCCCCCGCATTGTCGACGGCAAGATCCACGAGCCGGTGGAGCGCCTCACCATCGACGCGCCCGAGGAGTTCCTCGGCACGCTGACCCAGCTGCTCGCGCTGCGCAAGGGCCGGGTCGAGCAGATGGTCAACCACGGCACCGGCTGGATCCGGCTGGAGTACCTGGTCCCGGCCCGCGGGCTGATCGGGTTCCGGACCGAGTTCCTCACCGAGACCCGCGGTACCGGGCTGCTGCACCACGTCTTCGACCGGTACGAGCCCTGGTTCGGGGAGCTGCGCACCCGGGCGACAGGCTCCATGGTCGCCGACCGCAGCGGGGTGGCGACCGCGTACGCCCTGTTCAACCTCCAGGAACGCGGCACGATGTTCGTCGGGCCGACGACCGAGGTCTACGAGGGCATGATCGTGGGTGAGAACTCCCGGGCGGACGACATGGACGTCAACCCGACCAAGGAAAAGAAGCTCACCAACATGCGTTCATCCACCGGCGACGAGCTGGTCCGGCTCACCCCGCACCGGGTACTCACCCTTGAGCAGGCGTTGGAATTCTGCCGCGAGGACGAGTGCGTGGAGGTCACCCCGGGCTTCGTGCGGCTGCGCAAGGTGGCGCTGACCGCCGCCGAACGCGAGAAGATCCGCTCCCGCCGCCGAGCCTGAGCCCGGTCCCCAGATTGCGGCAAAGTCGCCCGTAGGGTCGTCAATGTGACGACAGCTGCCCCATCATCACCCTCTACTGCGCCACTTCCCGCCCGGCGGGTGATGTTCGTGCACGCCCACCCCGATGACGAGGTGATCTCGACGGGGATCGCGCTTGCCTCGTACGCCGCCGCCCCCGACACCCACGTCACCCTCGTGACGTGCACATTGGGGGAGGAGGGAGAGGTACTGGTGCCCGAGCTGATCAATCTGCAGGCGGATCGGGGCGATCAGCTCGGCGGCTACCGGATCGGCGAGCTGGCCGGTGCCTGCGCCGCGCTCGGCATCACCGACCAGCGTTTTCTTGGCGGTCCCGGGCGTTGGCGGGACAGCGGGATGATCGGCACCCCTGCCAACGACCATCCCCGCTGTCTGTGGCGGGCGGACCTGGACGAGGCCGCGGCGGAGCTGGTGCGGATCGTGCGCGAGGTCCGGCCGCAGGTGCTCGTCAGCTACGACGCCCGCGGTGGTTACGGGCACCCCGATCACATCCGGGCCCACGAACTCACCCGGAGGGCCTTCACCGACGCCGCCGACCCGTCCTTCGCCCCGCAGGCCGGTCCGGCCTGGCAGGTCGCCAAGCGATACGAGACGGCGCTGGCGCGGTCGAGCGCCGTCGCGGGCTTCGAGTACTTCCGCGATTCCGCCGCTGAGAGCAGCCCGTTCGCGGGTCTGAAGTCCGTGGACGAGCTGGGGATGACGCTTGTCGACGATGCGGACATTACGACCGAGCTCTCCGCTCCCCACTTCTTCGAGGCGAAGATCGCCGCCATGCGGTCGCACCGGACACAGATGAGCGTCGACGGGTTCTTTTTCGCGCTCGCCGATGGCATCGGTCAGCGAGCCTGGAGTGTCGAGCACTTCGTGCTGGCCGAGGGCGCCCGGGGGCCGGGGGACGGTCCGGGCGGGCGGGAGCGGGACCTGTTCGCCGGTCTCGTGTGTGAGCCCTGATCGACTCCAACGCCCCGGCCCGCTGACGACCTGGCCCGCTCGCCCGCCCGCCGGCCGCGGTGGCACAGGCACCTCGGTGGGAATGTTCTGGACGGCCCCGTGTTCGTAACGCTGTAATCAATGTAAGTGTGGCGTCGGCCGAGGAGGTCGGATGCGGACCAGACGTGCCAGGGGAGACGGACCCGACCCGGCGCGGCCCGGCGGTTCCCCGCCGGTCGAGCCGCTGGACGCCTATTCCGCGGTCGTGACCCGGGTGGCCGCGGCGCTGACCCCGTCGGTGGCGAGCCTACGGGTGCGTACCCGGCGCGGCGCGGGGGCCGGTTCCGGGGTGGTGTTCACCGACGACGGGTTCCTGCTGACCTCCGCGCACGTCGTCGAGGGGCATCGGGCCACCTCCGGAGCGTCGGTCGGGCTGGCGCAGTTCGCGGACGGCACCGAGCGCGAGGTCGACCTGGTGGGTGCCGATCCGCTCTCGGACCTGGCCGTGCTGCGGGCCCGGGGCACGACCCCGCCGGCTGCTGTCCTCGGGGACGCCGCGGGTCTGCGGGTCGGCCAGCTCGTCGTGGCTGTCGGCAACCCGCTGGGGCTCACCGGCAGCGTGACCGCCGGGGTCGTCAGCGCCCTCGGCCGGTCGTTGCCGACCCGTTCGGGCTCGGCCGTGCGGGTGGTCGACGAGGTGATCCAGACCGACGTGGCCCTCAACCCGGGTAACTCCGGCGGGGCGCTGGTCACGGCCGACGCCCGGGTGGTGGGGGTGAACACCGCCGTCGCCGGTGTCGGCCTGGGGCTGGCCGTCCCGGTGAACGACACGACGAGGAAGATCCTCGCCGCGTTGATGCGCGACGGCCGGGTCCGCCGGGCGTACCTGGGGGTCGCGGGGGCGGGTGTTCCGCTGCCGCCCGCCGTGGCCGAGCGGATCGGGCAGCGCCACGGTGTCTGGCTGGCCGAGGTGGTTGTCGGCAGCCCGGCCGGGATCGCCGGGCTGTTCACCGGGGATCTCGTCCTGTCGGTGGCCGGGACGCCCGTCGTCACCCCGGGTGATCTCCAGCGACTGCTGACCGAGGGCACGATCGGCCGGCCAGTGGAACTCACGGTGTGGCGGCGGGGCGCGTTGGTGGACGTGATCGTCGTACCCGCCGAGCTGGTGACCGCCTGAGGACCGGGCGGGCCCGGCGGACGATGTCCTACTGTCGGAGAATGCCCCGTCCCAGCGCCGGTCCCCGCCGGACGCCGCCCTCAACCCGGTTGTCCCGACAGCCGGCGCGGCCGTCGTTGCAACCGTCCCCGGACCCGCAACCCGGCAGGGCCTTTCTGACCGCCTCCTACACACTGGGGGTATTGCTGGGGGTCGGGCTGGGTCTCTACGGCGTCTTCCTCGTTCCCGCCGGTCCGCGGCCGGGGGGGATGCTGCTGTCGCTCGGCGTACTGGTCGCGCTGGTGGGCAACGGGGGTGCCGCGCTGCTGGTGCGGTGGCTGACGGGCACCCGGCTGGGACCCACGACCGTGCTCATCGGCTGGGCCGTCGTCGTGCTGCTGTTCGCCAGTTCCCGCCCCGAGGGGGACCTGTTGTTGCGGGCGAGCGGATTCGGGTACGCGTTCCTGTTGCTCGAGGCACTGAGCCCGATCGCGGTCATCGTCCTCGCCGGGGCACGGCGGGGGCTCGCGGTGCTTCCTCCCGGTCGCTGAGCACCGGTCCGGTCACCCGGCCGTCCGGTCACCCGGTCGTCCGTCTCGCCCTGGGAGATGTCACCGGCTCTTGTGATGTGGGAGATGTCACCGGCCCTTGGGGACTGTCGCCCACGTGGTGAGCCCACGCGGTGAGCGGAGCGGGTAGCGTGGTCGGGTGGGCAGCCCTGCGCACCGTGGAGAGAACCGGGCCGGCGCGCCCGCCTCCCAGACCTCTCAGACCCTCCAGGCCGACCGGCCGACGCTGCGGACGGCGGACTTCCGCAGGGCGGTCGGCAGGTTCGCTACCGGAGTGACGGTCCTCACGACCGTCGCCGACGGTCGCCATCTCGGCATGACGGCGAACTCGTTCGTCTCGGTCTCCCTCGACCCGCTGCTGGTGCTCGCCAGCATCCGCCGGGACGCCCGCTTCCACGGTCCGCTCATGGCCTCGGGGGTGTGGGGAGTCTCGGTGCTTGCCGAGGACATGGCCGAGACGTCGCGCTACTTTGCGAAACGCGCGTATGACCAGCCCGGCGACATGTTCGCGGGATGGGAGCACTCGATCGGGCCAGAGACCGGAGTGGTCCTGTTCGACGGCGCGCTGTCGGTCTTCGAGTGCCGGACAGTCACGACCCATCCCGGGGGGGATCACACCCTCGTCCTCGGTGAGGTCGTCTCGTTCGCCCAGCCGCGGGACGATGTCGGACCGCTCGTCTTCTACGACGGGCGCTACCTCGACCCGGTGGGTGCGGATACGGGAGGAACAGAGGCGCGGAGGGAAACAGACGGTTCCCGAAGCTAACGGGCGATTCCCGAGGCGAGCGGGCGGTCTCCGGGGCTAGTTGAGCCGGGCGCGGGCCGCGGCGGCGGCTTGGCGGGCGGCCGCCGCGGCGGCCGGCTCGACCGCGGCCACCGTGTTGGCGAACGCGGCCAGATCGGTGGCCCCGCCG
>NZ_CDWTMG010000008.1:0-6199 GCF_977945845.1 Frankia sp. CcMO1 | reverse complement strand
GGCCGCCGCGGCGGCCGGCTCGACCGCGGCCACCGTGTTGGCGAACGCGGCCAGATCGGTGGCCCCGCCGAGAAAGTCGCCCAACCGGACGCGGAGCTCGCCGCGCTCCCGGCGCAGGCTCGCCGGGTGGTGGGGGAGCAGCAGGGACAGCTCGACGGCCCACAGCCGCATGTGCGGCGCGTCCGAGCGCGCCCCGAGGACCCGGATGTTGCCGAGGATCCGGGTGAGCACATCCTGCGCGCTCATCGGAGCGAGGTGGGCACGGGTGAAGGCGAACCCGGCCGCGCGTACCTTTTCTGCGGCGTCGTGCACCGTCAGTAGCCGGCCGGCGGCGAACGGATCGACGAGCACGTGGTCCTGGGGGGAACCCACCGCGACCACGACGTGCCCCGGAAGCCCGACGGGATAGGCGGGGACCCCGAGCCGGGCGGCCACCTCGAGCCAGACGACGGAGAGCAGGATCGGCAGGCCGCGCCGCCGGCGCAGCACATCGGGGAGCAGCGAGGAGCGGAGGTCGGTGTAGTCGTCCTCGGCCCCGGCGAAGCCGGCGGCGAGCCCCAGGGACTCGTGCAGCGTCTCGGCGGCGATCCTCGGGTCGAAATCCCCCGCTCCCGGGCCGACCCCCTCCAAGCGCCCCGCCGCCTCGGATCCGGATCCCGGCTGTGCCTGCCCGGGCTGTGCCTGCCCGGGTGGTGCCTGCCCCGGTGCGCCGGTCTGGCGTGCCATCGGCGTACCGTGGTCGGCCCGGGGGAACCGGGACCGTCGGCTCGAGGTCGTCCGCGCGGCGAGCAGTGGACGGGCCTGCGCGGCGAGTGTGTCGAGGGCGTTCAGGGTGGCGGTGGCGTTGGGGGTGTCGGCTGCCGGGTCGACCTCGGCGGTGAGCAGATGGCAGGCGACCGCCAGGTCGATCGGCTCGCGGCGCACGACCTCGGCGAACCTGCCGCGGCTGCGGGTGCTCACGAGAGCTCGCTCGGAGCGTTCACGCCGGGGGCAGCCGCCTCCGGGGCAGCCGCTCCTGGTGGGGCAGCCGCCTTCAGGCCGGGCACCTTCGAATCGGGCGCCTCTGGATCGGGCGGGTCCGGGACGGTCGTCCCCAGGACAGTCGCCTCCGCGATAGTCGCCTTCGGGGTAGTCGTATTCGGGACAATCTCCGTGAGAGCCGTCGCACCCGGGACATTCCGCGTACGTCGTGTCGGTGGGCGGGGTGGGATGACGCGTGCCGCTACGACGGCATCCTCGGTAACCTGGACGGGTGTGCCCTCGGCAGTGACAACCGTGAGCACACCCGATGACCATGACCGCAACGTTCCGAGAACATCACTGAGGGATACCGGTCCGGGGATGCGGTGGCGGAGCATAACTCGCGCGCCGACATCGGCCGGAGTGATGCGGACGACATACACCACCAGCGCACGCCCTTGTTGTCGACACGGAACTGTCCAGGTCGATACTAAGGACTCAGTCGCCCGTGAGCCGGAGGAGGAAAAACCGGTGACCTACGTCATCGCAGAGCCCTGCGTCGATGTCAAGGACAGGGCCTGCATCGAGGAGTGCCCGGTCGACTGCATCTACGAAGGCGGACGGATGCTCTACATCCAGCCTGACGAGTGCGTCGACTGTGGTGCCTGTGAGCCGGTCTGCCCGGTGGAGGCCATCTACTACGAGGACGACGTTCCCGATCAGTGGAAGGGGTACACCGACACCAACGCGAACTTCTTTGAGGAGCTCGGGTCGCCTGGCGGCGCATCGAAGGTCGGCGCCTTGGACTTCGACCCGCCGACGGTCGCCGCGCTGGCTCCTCAGGGCGAGTCCTGAGCGGCCCTGGGAGACCCGGCAACATCTCCGGAGTCCCGCGGTCACCGGCCCGGTCCCGGGTGCGGCTGCCCGACTTCCCGTGGGACCAGCTGGTCTCCTTCAAGGAGAAGGCCCGGCTGCATCCCTACGGGTTGGTCGACCTCTCGGTGGGTACTCCGGTCGACGCCGCGCCGGCCGTCGTGCAGCAGGCGCTGGCCGGCTCCGCTGACGCTCCGGGGTACCCGCTGACCGCGGGTACCCCGGAACTGCGCGAGGCGGCGGCCGGCTGGCTGGCCCGCCGGCTCGGCGTGCTCGTCGACCCGGGCGCGGTGCTGCCCGTGCTCGGGACGAAGGAACTGGTGGCTCAGCTCCCCGGTCAGCTCGGGCTCGAACCTGGTGACCGGGTGTGGGTGCCGACTCCGGCCTATCCGACCTACGAGGTCGGCGCGCTGCTCGCCCGCTGCGAACCGGTGGTGGGCCCGGCCGACGGGGTGACCCTGATCTGGTTGAACTCGCCGGGGAACCCGACCGGGCGGGTGCTCACGGTCGCCGAGATGCGCGCCGTGGTCACCTGGGCGCGGGAGCGCGGTGTGATCGTCGCCAGCGACGAGTGCTACATCGAGCTGGGCTGGGAGAGCCGGCCCGTCTCGGTGCTGCACCCCGACGTGTGCGGCGGCTCCCACGAGGGACTGCTGGCAGTGCATTCGCTGTCGAAGCGGTCCAACCTCGCGGGCTACCGGGCCGGGTTCGTCACCGGTGACTCGGCCCTGGTCGAGGGCCTCCTCGCGGTCCGCAAGCACGCCGGCTTCATGATGCCGACGCCCGTGCAGGCCGCCATGGCGGCCGCGTACGCCGACGACATGCATGTGGCGGATCAGCGGGCGCGCTACGCCAACCGGCGGGCCGTCCTCGCGGCGGCACTCGCGGTCGCGGGATTCACCATCGATCACAGCGAGGCCGGCCTCTACCTGTGGGCAACCCGGGGTGAGGACGCCTGGGCCACGGTGGACGCGCTGGCCGAGGTCGGGATACTCGTCGCGCCCGGGACGTTTTACGGGGAGGATGGCCGGTATCACGTCCGGATCGCCCTGACCGCTGCGGACTCGCAGGTGGCGACCGTTCCCGAACGGATGACGATGCTGTCGCCGGTCGCCGCCACGGGGCAGCCCGACTACGGCGCTCGGCCTGACTACGGCGCTCGGCCCGACTACGGTCAGCCGATCGCTCAGGGTAGCTATGGGGGCGCCGAGCCGGACATCCGTTAGCACCCGGCCCGGATCCGTGGCCCCGCTACCTCGCGAGGCCGGGGCCACCTCGTAGGGTCGGGCTTGTGAGCGCCTCGAACACATCCCTCGACTCTCCGATCGATCCCGCCGTCGACGAACTGTGGGAACGGCGGGCGGAGCTGAACACTGACGACGCCGACGCCCGCAAGATCGTGGTGGCCGCCGTCGACGCCATCGATGCGGGCGTGGCCCGGGTCGCCACGGTCACCGCGGGCGGCTCGGTCGCCGTTGACGAGCGGGCCAAGCGGGCGATCCTGCTGTCCTTCAAGGTTCTCGCCATGGTCGAGTCGTCCGCGGGTGACTTCCGCTTCCATGACCGGGTGCCGCTCAAGACCCGATTCGACGGCGTGCGGGTGGTACCGGGCGCGATCGTGCGCTGGGGCGCGCACGTCGAGCCCGGGGCCGTCCTCATGCCGAGCTACACCAACATCGGCGGCTACGTCGGTGCCGGCACCCTCGTCGACACCTGGGCCACGGTCGGGTCCTGCGCCCAGGTCGGCCGCAACGTGCACCTGTCCGGTGGGGCCGGGCTCGGCGGGGTTCTGGAGCCGCCGAACGCGGTCCCCGTCGTCGTCGAGGACGACGCCTTCGTCGGCAGTCGCTGCATGGTGGTGGACGGCGCGCGGGTGCGCCGCGGGGCCAAGCTCGGCGCCGGGGCGATCCTGACCGCCTCCACCCATGTCTTCGACGCCACGACCGGCGCGGAATACCCGCGCGGGGAGATCCCGGAGCGGGCGGTCGCGGTCGGTTCCAACCGGGTGAAGTCGTTCCCGGGCGGGGAGTTCGCGATGCCCTGCATCCTGGTGCTGCGGACGCTCGCCGAGGGCGAGATCCACGACAAGCTGGCGCTGAACGACATCCTGCGGGAGCACGGCGTCGCCGGCTAACGATCCTGTCACCGGTTAGCGATCTTATTGCTGGCTGGCGTCCTGTCGCCGGTTAACGATCCGCTGGCCCGGTGGCCGTAGGGTGACGGCATGAGCCTCGACCTCACGGCGCCCGTCGGCGAGCTGACCCGGGCGCTGGTCGACGTGCCCTCGGTAAGTGGGGACGAGGCCGCCCTCGCGGATGCGGTGGAGAAGGCGCTCACCGCGGTGGACGGGCTGCGGGTCGACCGGGACGGTGACGCCGTGGTGGCCAGGACCGAGCTGGGGTTGCCCGGCCGGATCCTGCTCGCCGGCCATCTGGACACCGTTCCGCTGGCGGGCAACCTGCCCTCGCGTGTGGTGGGCGGGCGGCTCTACGGCTGCGGGACCTCGGACATGAAGGCAGGGGTCGCGGTCGCGCTGCGGCTCGCGGGCACGCTCCCGGTCGCCACGCCCGGCGCGATGAGTCACGACGTTACCTGGGTCTGCTATGACCACGAGGAGGTCGAGGTGGCCCGCAACGGGCTGCGCCGGCTCGCTGCCTGGCACCGGGACTGGCTGGCGGCGGATCTGGCCATCCTGATGGAACCGACCTCCGGCGAGATCGAGGCGGGTTGCCAGGGCACCCTGCGGGTGGTCGTGACGCTCCCCGGCACCCGGGCGCACTCGGCCCGGTCGTGGCTCGGGGACAACGCCATCCACAAGGCCGGCGATCTGCTCCGCCGCCTCGCCGGCTACCGGGCGCGGACGGTGACGCTGGACGGCTGCACTTACCGCGAGGGGCTCTGCGCGGTGCGGATCGACGGTGGGGTAGCGGGCAACGTGATCCCCGACCGGTGCCAGGTCACGGTAAACTTCCGGTTCGCCCCGGACCGCGGCCCCGACGAGGCGGTGGCGCATGTCCGCGAGGTGTTGGGGGGCTACGACGTCGAGGTCACCGATCTCGCTGGCGGGGCGCTGCCCGGGCTCGCCGCCCCGCCCGCGGCGGCGTTCGTCGCCGCCACCGGTCGAGTGCCGGTGGCGAAGTACGGCTGGACGGACGTGGCGCGCTTCGCCGAGCTCGGAATCCCGGCGCTCAACTACGGGCCGGGCGATCCCAACCTGGCCCATACCCGGGACGAGTACGTCGAGCTCGCCGCGATCGACGAGGCCGAGCGGCTGCTACGGGCGTACCTGTCCGGTGTTGCTTGACCGTGGTGTCGCTGGACGCCTAGTTGCGATTTTTGTTACGCGTATGAGTCATCGGGGGTTGACGCCGTGGATCCTCCCATCTCGGCACGTTAGAGTTACGCGCGTACGTGCAGTGCCGGTCGGATGGGGGGTCCGGATGGTCGGTGGTGCGGCGGGTTCGGGGGCTCGGCACCAGGCCGGGGCGCGTCGATACACAGGTGACACGCGTTGTCGGCGCCAACCAGTGTTCTCCCCGTCGTCGGTCCGAAGATGTTGCGGCCGTGGGGGGTCTGCCAGGTGACGGGCACTGTCTTCAGCCATGCACAGGTGGGGTTGGCCGCGGGGCCGGGCACGGATGCCATCCCGAAACCGCTCGACGGGGCCGATGGGCCCGCCTGGTACGACCGCTACGAGGTGGGCGCGGACCCCGGCGCGGACCGAGCGTCCGACGGTGCCGTCGGCTACCGGGCGAAGGTTCGCTGGGAACGGCCGTACGGCTGGCTGCTCGTGGGCTCCGACGCGGCCGCCTGCGTGGTCGCGGCGGGAGTGGCCTACCTGGTCCGGTTCGGCGGACTGGTCGAGTTCGACCTGAAGCCGGTCTCCGCGACGCCGTATGTCGCCATGTCGATCCTGCTGCCCGTCGCATGGGTGTTGTCGATGTACCTGAGCCGGGCGTACGAGAGCCGGTTCCTCGGCAGTGGCTCGGAGGAGTTCCGCCGGGTCCTCAACGCCGCCGCGCAGCTCACCGCGGTGGTGGCCGTCCTGTCCTATGCGACCAAGGCCGAGCTCGCGCGTGCCTACGTGCTGATCGCCTTCCCGGCGGCGCTGCTGCTGACCGTGGCCGGCCGCGCCGCCGCGCGCGGCTACCTGCACCGGATGCGCCGGGCGGGCCGCTGCCTGCACCGGGTGCTGGTGGTCGGGGCGGGAGACTCCGCGGCGGCGTTGGTCCGGCTGGCCCAGCGGGATCCGACGTCGGGCTGGTCGGTCGTCGGTGTCGTGCTCGACCGCTCGCCCGGCCGGCACAGCCACGACTCCCCGGAACGCGGGGGGTTCGACCTGTTGGGGGTGCCGATCGTCGGGACG
>NZ_CDWTMG010000007.1:0-51583 GCF_977945845.1 Frankia sp. CcMO1 | reverse complement strand
CCGGGCTCCCCACCGCCACGGCGACGACGCGCGGTCGCCCGGCGACCGGCCGAGGGGGCTCCCCCACTCTGCGCGGGTGGCGGCGACGTTACAGTCGTCACGGCAACTAAGCGTACGCGCTTCACCCCGATCCGATTACTCTAAGCAACGATGGGGGGCTCGTATCGCCGGAACCAGCGGGAACACTCCTCGGCGCGGATCACTTCCCGGTCCGGGTCGGGTGTCCGGATCGGCTGCGTCAGCGGGACCGCACCAGATCCGCGGCCGTCTTCTCAGCCAGCGCCGCGATCCGGACAAGATCGTCGGGACGGGCGGAGGAGATGTCCAGCACGACGGTCTCGCCGTGTATCAGCGCCTCTCGCGCGCGGCACAGCGCCCCCGCCCACGCTTCCGCCCCGGCCCCGTTCACCTCCACGCCTACCCCCACGCCCACGCCCACGCCCACGCCATCCACATCCTCGGCGGGCCGGGAGACGGCGATGGCCTGCTCGTCGCTGATCGACCCCTCAAGGACGAGGCGGACGCGGCCGCGGCGCAGGTGGTCGAGGGCGATCGCGGCCAACCGCGCCGCCTGCTCGGCGGCGCCCGGCTCACCCTGGTTGTGCCGCAAACAGGCGATCTTGGCGTGGACGACCGCCTGGTAGGCAATGTAGTGATGGTCCAGCGACACCGGATGCGTCTCGGCGGAGAACTCCCGGTACCAGGCCAGGAACCGGCGCGCCTCGTCCGGCGCGCCGAGCCGCTCCAGGTCCATCGCGAGGCACGCGGCGTCGGCCGACACGTCACCGATCCGGCCCTGCCGGTCGGACGCCAGGCAGTCGATCACCCGTACGCCGTCGGACAGGCAGAAGACGTGGTCGGCGATGAGATCGCCGTGACCGTCCCGGATCCGGCCGGCCCGCCGCCGCTCAGCCAGCAGCGGAGCCCGCCCGGCGAGGTAGCGCAGCGCGAGTCGCTCGATCTCGTCGACGACATCGGCGGCCAGGACCTCGCCGCGAAACGGCGCGACGGCGCGCAGCAGGTCCAGCCAGCGAGCCTGCATAGCCGCCAGGCTGCCCGCCGCACCGATCCGGGCCGAGGTCTCGCAGCTCTCGTGGAACGCCGCGAGTCGGCGCGCGAGGTCACGCAGCTGTTGATCGACCCACCCGCCCCGCTCGACCAGCGTCGTCAGGCGGCGCGCGACGGGCAGCCGACGCATGACGACCATGTGATCGCGCAGGAGGTCGGCCTCGTCGCGGACGTCCGCGACGGCGAGGTACACGTCCGGCGCCAGCCGCCGGTTGAGGGCCACCTCGGTCTGGCAGGCCTCTTCCCGCGCCTGCCGCCGTCGCAGGTCCACGGATCCGGCCATGACGGGTTTGGGCATCTTGTAGACCCGCTCGCCCACGAAGAACAGCAGCGCGGTCGTCGTCTCCACGGTGTGCAGCGTGGGGGTTGGCCCGCCGAGGAAACTCGGCGGAGCGGGAGGGGTCAGAGCGGTCTCAGCGGTCAGAACCTCTGCGGCGGACATGATCTCTCCCGGAGGCAACGGAGAGTAACAGGGAGTAGACGACGGTTGGCCAGGACCCGCAGGGGTCCGGCGGCGGTGTCGTCAACGGTGCCCTGCCGGGACGGACCAGCCGATCCGCCGGATGTCACGCCCGGATGGCCGTTCGGCCCTCACCGAGTGGGCCGAACGGCCGTGCCGAGTATGCGGGCGGCGACGATCGCGACCCGCTGCCGGCTCCGGGCCGGCAGGCTCGCCGGGGGTCAGGCCTCGCGGAGGGACTCCAGGAAGAGCAGGGTCCGCGCGGCGACGCTGCGACGCCCCGGACCCGTCAGCACATCGTGGCCGCCCGGGACGACCACGAGCTCCGCCCGGGACGCGGTGCGCGTCGTCATCCGGATCAGGGGTAGCGGGCTGACCTTGTCCTGCGCACCGTGGATGAGCAGGATCGGGAGGTCGGGCAGGGCACGCGGCAACGGTTCCTCGATGGCCACCCCCGCGACGGGAACCTGCAGGAGCGGCAGGCCGACCAGGATCACACCGTCGGGGCGTACCGCAGGGGAGGCGGCCATCGCCAGCGCCGCGAGGGCCCCCGTGTCGGAACCGAGGAGGACGAACGGGACGCCCGGCACCCGGTTCTCGGCCACCGCGGGCACCCGGCGGCCACCGTCGGGAACGACGGTCACCAGGTAGCCGTCCAGCGCGAGCCGATCGGCGAGAAGGTGGAACGGGCCGGCCTGCTCACCGCGCCCGAGCAGCACCGCGACCACCGCGCGCACATATTCCCCGGGTGCCCCGCCGGAGGCGGGAGAGGGCGCCGGGAGCCGACGCGTCGACGGAACCGGGATCGCGGCCGGGACGGCAGTGGAGGCCGGAGAGACGATCGACGCCGGAGAGACGGTGGGTGTCGCGGCCGGCCTGCCTGCGGTTGGCGCGACGGAGCTGCCCCGCTGCGGACCGACGATGGCGCGGGCGCGGGATTGCCTGCCCGCCGCGGACGAGGTGGGCGAGGCCATCCGTAGATCATCGACGGACAACTGAGTGGTCGGCGACGGCATCGGCGCCAGATCTCCTTCGGACGGAACGGATCGTCGCGGCAGGCGGGCCGGACGTGCCGCGGGCGCGGCGTCGAGGCGACATCAATCGTTGATCTCGCCTCGGAGACCAGGAAAGGGCTTGAAGAGTAGGAGAGGGAAGGTGTCCGGCCCGCCGATGATCGGTCCGACGGCCCGGCGACCGGAGTAACACGCGGCTGCCGCCCGCCACGAGACGAGGACAACGGCGGCCTGGACATCGCGGCGGCCGTGCTCGCGAGTCGTACGGGGTGACCAGCAGCGGCGACGGGTGGTTCTTCGACGGCGGTACCGCTGCGGTCGGTCTCGGGAGCCGGCCCCTGGGAAACGACCACCTGCCGCACGTCGCCTGCCGGCGAACGTCAGGAGCCCACCGGGAGGCGGAGGATGCCGGACCGCTGGCCGCCCGCGGCCGGGACGGATCGCTCGGCTCGGGGCCGCCGGCAGGCTCGGGGCCGCCGGCAGATCAGCGACAACGTCGCCAGGACGACGGCGACGGGAGGATCTCGGACTGGCGTCGATCGGGCCGGAGCACGTCCACGAACATGTCTACTACCCTGCGTAGCGAGAAGGGAAGCCGTCAAGCCGTTCACGGTGTGTCGTATATCACTCCACGACACGCCGGCCCGACGCTGACGTGACGTCGACCGAAAGGTGTCCGGTCGGCCAGACCGGCGGCAAGGCCAGCCGGGAAGCCGGCCGCGAAGCCGGTGACCGGACCTCGTGGACCCCGCCCCGAAACACCGGAAAATGACGACAAGGGCACCGCCGGAGGCGCTGCCCTTGTCATGATCCGCGCACATTGTTCGTGCACGTTTAATGATCAACTATTTCGGTTCTCCGGGCACGGTCCTGTGCGTCGGGGAACCAACCCGCACCACGGTCAGGCCGCCGCCGCGCCCTTGGCCTTCACGAAACGGGCAGCCACGTCGGCCCAGTTGACGACGTTCCACAGGGCCGCCACGTAGTCGACCTTGACGTTCTTGTACTGCAGGTACCAGGCATGCTCCCAGGCGTCGAACACGAGCAGCGGGGTGTTGCCCACGCCGACGTTGCTCTGGTGGTCGTACACCTGCTCGATGAGCAGACGCTGCGCGGTGGCGTCGTAGGCCAGGACGCCCCACCCGGAGCCCTGCACCGTGGTGGTCACCGCGTTCAGTTGCGCCTTGAAGGCGTCGAAGGAACCGAAGTCGGCGGCGATGGCCTCACCGAGCGCACCGTCCGGCTTGTCCCCGCCGTCCGGCGAGAGGTTCTCCCAGTAGATCGAGTGGAGAATATGCCCGGAAAGGTTGAAGGCGAGCGTCTTCTCCAGGCCCACGATGGCACCGAAGTCACCCTTGTCGCGCGCTTCGGCGATCTTCTCAAGAGTGTCATTGGCACCCTTGACGTAGGTCGCGTGGTGCTTGTCGTGGTGCAGTTCGACTATCTGCCCGATAATGGACGGTTCCAGAGCACCGTAGTCGTAGTTCAGGTCCGGCAGCGTGTACGTCGCCACTAGCGCACGATCCTTTCCATTCATAAGGAATTCATCCGAGGAGTCCCGTACGGAGCTCTCGGAGGTCAGATGGGCGGTGCGGTGGAGCCGGCGGCCACCCGGAGCGGAGGGGGCGGACAGGACCCGGCGATGCTCATCGGCCCTCCCTCCTCTCCCGCGGCACCGCCTCGACGGCACCCTGTGGACGGTCGGCTTCGCTGCTGCAATCCTCCGCGCGATCCCCCGACTGGACACTATCGCCAGTCGGATGGGGCTTGCATGGCGAGACCCGACACCATGACACTCAAAGGATCGACCCGTTCGCAGCGCCAACAACAGTGCGTAACGGCGAGGAAACGAAAACGGGATTACTCCGCCATTCCTCGCCACCGCCCATTACCTTCCGCTACTCCTCATGGATCTGTTGGGCGAGGTAATGGGCCGCACCAAGCTGGGAGATCAGCTCCAGCTGGGCGTCGAGCCAGTCGATGTGCTCCTCCTCGGAGACGAGGATCCGCTCGAGGAGCACGGCCGATCCGACGTCGCCCCGCTCCCGGCAGAGTGCGACCCCCCGGCGCAGCAGGTCAACCGCCTCGAACTCCCCGGACCGGTCCACCTCGAGCTGCTCGGGCACCGTCTCCCCGATACGCAGCGTGTGCAGACGCTGCAGGTTCGGCAGACCGCCGAGATACAGCACCCGCTCGATGAGCTGATCCGCGTGCTTCATCTCGTCGATCGACTCGCGATAATAGTGCTCGGCGATCCGCCGATATCCCCAGTTACGTTGCATACGACTGTGCAGAAAGTACTGGTTGATGGTCGTGAGCTCGTTCGTCAGCACACTGTTCAGAATTTCGATGATTTCCACGTCACCACGCGTCACCATATGACCTCCACCTCCTGTCGGACATCGCCGGCCGGACGCCGCTCGTCATCATACCGAGGGAGTGCCCCGTCCCGCACCGCTTGATCGACCCGCCGTGGCGCCTCAACCAGCGGCGATGACCTCCGACGGTCCGCGCGAGCCGACAGGCGGAACCTCCAGCGGACAGCACATCACACGGATACGGATTTCGCAGCGAACCTGAACCCGCACCCCTCACATCCGCCTGAACGTAAATGCAGGTAAGGTTTACTGTAAGGTAGAAATCCAGCACGGAGGAAGCGCGCGGGCAGCGTGCGACGGACCGTCATAATCATGGCGTCATTTCCCCGCGACGACTTCGTGCCGGCCCGGCGAGCCCCTGCCGGCACGCTTCCGGCAGTCGGTTCAGTGGCGGCGGTGGTGGTCAGTGGCGATCGGTGGCGGTCCCGGCGGCCGGCGTCTCACCACATTGGACGACGACGAATCCCCCCCGGCCGGAGTACTCGATCTGCGCGAGCTCCCCCGAGCTACGCCCCATGAGGTTGCCTATCTTGAACGAGGAGACCACCCGGGTACGTATGCCCGCCGTCCAGGCGACCGCGGCATCCCGGTCGACGCAGACCGGCTCGTCCGTCGACAACACCAGGGGAGCGCCCAGGCACAGCACGGCGACGCCGCCGCTGCCGGAAACCTCGGTGTTGAAGATCCCACCGGCGATCATGGCGCCGATGCCACCGGACGTCGTGGTGACCTTGTAGCGGATGCCGGACTCCAGCGCGAGCAGGCTGCGGCCGTTGACCGTCAGGCTGTCGTTGTCGAGCGTGAAGACCGAGATGTGGCTTCCGGACTCGGCGAACCAGACGCTTCCGTGGCCGGCGACCCTCATCAGGTCCTGGCCCTCACCGGTAACCGCCCGCCGCAGGAATCCACCGACTCCCTGGCCCTTGTAGGCGAAGTCGACGCGGCCGCGATAGGCCACCATGCCTCCCTGTTTGGCGTACATCTCGCCGCCGTCGAGGCGTACCCGCAGCATGCGATCGCCCTCTTCCAAGGCGAACGGGGGGCCCGCGGCGGGGCCCCCCGCGAAGGTCGCGAGTGGCTGGCTCATGGCCTCCATTCAACGCCCATCCACACCCGTTCGGGCCACACCGGTGGGAATACCGACGGGAGTATGGCGGGTAGACCGGCACCCGCCCGTCAGAGCAGCATCAGCAGCATCGCGCCGGCCATGACCAGTCGGGACGTGGCCGATGTCACCGGCGGCGTGTGGGTCACCCAGCCCGGCCTGACCCTGCGGACCAGCGGGCCACCGATAGCAGCCAGCACCGCCACAGTGAAGATCACCGCGAACCAGTCGGTCAGATTCGTCAGACCGGTCGAATCACCGACCGGCCACCTGTCCGCTCGGGCCATGTACGCCATCGCCAACCCCTCGATGACGAGCATCGAGCAGCAGGACCACCGCGGCGGCTCGCAGGTCGGGTCCGTCAGGACAAGAAGGAAGAAGACGCCGGCCAGCGCCAGATAAGCGACGGCGAACACCACCGACGACGTCATCCAGCGTGGGCCGACGAACATGACGGCCATTCCCGCGGCCACCACCGTGTGCCCAATCTCGGCCGGTGGGTACACGGCCCTCCGCCGGGCTCGCACAAGCGCGTCGGCGAGACGTCCGGCGTGGAACATCGCCAGCAACGCGCAGGCGACCGCGGCAACGACGGCCACCGCCTGTGGTGGGGCCAGTGCGTACGCCGCTGCCGGGTGGTGGTGTGTCACCGATCCGCGGGTTCCCGTCCAGGCTTCCGTCCAGTTACGGCACGTCGCACGTCAGCTCACGCCCAGGGCCAGTTCGGCGTCGACCAGTGCGGTGATGCTGCCGGCACGGGCCTCGTCGACGATGGCCTGGAGCTGTTCGACACTCATCTGGATCCGCTGGCCGAAGTCATCGGTCAGCACGATGCGCCGCTCCGCCGGAGCCTCGTGGTCGACGAAGAGCTCCGGGCAACCACAGTTGCATTTTCCGCAAAAGATCAAAATGTGACGTTCGCGAGTAGATCCGGACATGCCGTCTCCCGGGGTAGCGGACCAATCAGGAATATCAGTCTAAGATCCTCTTAGGGAAACGTCTGCGCGTTTACCGGATTCCGGGGGCACGGACACGGGGCGCAGTCAGGGGGCCCGCAGTCAGGGCGCGCGGTCAGGGGCCGGGGGACCCCCGGCGGAGTCGTCCGGCAGCCCACCCACGACACCACCGGACGCGCCACCGGACGCACGGTCGCCGGTCACGCCAAAGGCCCCGGGCCCCATGTAGGGATACACGTGGTCGGCAGGCGGAGCGAGATTCTCCTTGATCACCCGTGGGCTGATCCAGCGCAGCAGGTTCTGCGCGGAACCGGCCTTGTCGTTGGTGCCGGAACGGCGAGCGCCGCCGAACGGCTGCCGGCCGACCACGGCCCCGGTCGGCTTGTCATTGATGTAGAAGTTGCCGGCCGCGAAGCGCAGCACGTGTTCGGCGCGGGCGATCGCCGAGCGGTCGGTCGCGACGACGGCACCGGTGAGCGCGTAGGACGAGGTCCGGTCGATCAGTGTCAGCACGTCGTCCCAGGCCCCCGGCCGGTTGTCGTCGTAGACGTGAACCGACAGGATCGGGCCGAACAGCTCGCGGGTGAACCATTCCCGCCCGGGATCGGTGCCGAGCAGCACCGTCGGCCGGACGAACCAGCCGACAGCGTCGTCGCACTGTGCCCCGGCGAGAACGGTGACGGTCGAATCGCTGGCAGCACGGGTGCATGCGGCGGCCAGGCGATCGTAGGCGCGCGCATCGATGACCGCACCGGTGAAATGGTCGAAGTCGCTGACGTCCCCCACCGACAGTGCCTCGGTCGCGGCGGCGAGTTCGGCGTCCAGGCGCCGCCACAGGCTTGCGGGCAGGTACGCCCGGGAGGCCGCCGAGCATTTCTGGCCGCTGTACTCGAAGGACCCCCGCAGCAGCGCGGTACGCAGCACGTCGACGTCGGCCGAGGAATGCGCCACCACGAAGTCCTTGCCACCGGTCTCCCCGACGATCCGCGGATAGGCACGGTAGCCGTCCAGGTTCTCGCCGACCGACCGCCACAGCCGGGCGAAGACGGCGGGAGAACCGGTGAAATGAACGCCGGCCAGATCCGGGTCGGAGAACACCACGTCGCTGACCGGTTCACCCGAACCGCCGACGAGGTTGATGACGCCGGGCGGCAACCCCGCCGATTCCAGCAGCCGCATCAGGAAATGCGCGGCAAACGCCTGCGTGGGAGCCGGCTTCCAGACGACGGTGTTCCCCATCAACGCCGGCGCGGTCGCCAGGTTCCCGGCGATGGCGGTGAAGTTGAACGGGCTGACCGCGTAGACGAATCCCTCCAGCGGACGCAGATCCAGCCGGTTCCATTCCCCGGCCCCGCTGGCCGGCACGTCGGCCAGCAACTCGGCGGCGAACATCACGTTGAACCGCCAGAAGTCGATCAGTTCGCAGGCGGCGTCGATCTCCGCCTGTTGGCAGGTCTTCGACTGGCCCAGCATGGTGGCCGCGTTCAACGTGTCCCGCCACGGGCCGGAGAGGGCCTCCGCGGCGCGCAGGAGCACCGCGGCCCGTCCCGCGAAACCCAGATCCCGCCAGCCGGGGGCGGCCTTCTTCGCCGCGGCGACCGCCTCGGCCGCGTCCGCGTGGGTGCTCTCTCGCAGCGTTCCGAGCACCCGCCGGTATGCATGAGGCTGCACGACGTCGCGGGCCGGGCCGCCGCCGAGATGCTGGTGTCCCCCGATCGTGTTGGTCAGCTCGATATGTTCACCGCCCAGCCGGAGCAGGGCCCGCCGCAGACTGGCACGTTCCGGGCTACCCGGGGCGTAGGAACGGACCGGTTCGTTACGCGCGACCGGAACCGTCACCGGTCCGGTCGCCACGCGCTCTGCTTCGTCCCGCCGCACGCTCCGTCCCCCGTCCAGCCTGCCCGCGTCTCAGCCGGCCCGCATCCCAGGCCCGCCCATAATCCCAGGCCCACCGCATCTCAGGCCCGACTCCGGAGCGCGCGAGCGGCGAGCAGCAGGTTCGTGGGTCTCTCCACCAGCCGCCGGGTCAGGTACGGCACGCAGTCCGCCCCGTAGGGCACATACACCCGCACCGTGGCCCCGGTCGACGCCAACCGCCGCTGCTCGACCGGGCGTACCCCGTACAGCAACTGGTATTCGAAGGTCGCGGGCAGGCGTCCCACGTGCTCGGCGAACCGGCCGGCGAGGTTCAGGAGGGCGGGGTCGTGAGTGGCAATCATGGGATAGCCCGATCCGGTGAGCAAGATTCCCAGACAGCGGGCGTACGCGGCGGCGACAGCCGGACGTCCCTGGTGGGCTACGGCGGGCGGTTCGCGGTAGGCGCCCTTGCACAGCCGCACCCGTGACCCGGCGGTGGCGAGGTCACGGCAGTCCGTCTCGGTGCGCAGAAGCTGCGCCTGCAGGACGGCGCCGACGGAGGGGAAGTCCCGACGCAGCTCCACCAGGGTGTCCAACGTCGAGTCCGTGGTGGTGTGATCCTCCATGTCCAGGGTGACCGTCGCGTTCGCCGCCGCTGCCCGCGCGCAGATCTCGGCGGCGTTCTCGTACGACAGCTTGCGGCCGTCGCGGGGCACGGCCTGACCGAGCGCAGACAGCTTCACCGAGACGTCGAGACCGGCGGCGATCCCCGCGCGGTCGGCGAGGTCGAGCAGCCCGAGGTAGGCCAGCAGGGTGTGGGCCGCGTCCTCCGCACGGGTGATGTCCTCACCGAGCAGATCCACCGTCGCCAGGAGGCCGAGGTCCGCAAGTCCGGCTACCGCGGCGACCGCGTCCGCGTCGGACGGGCCGGCGACAAAGCGATCGATGATCCCCCGGGCAAGGGGGGTACGTGTGACGAGCGCGCGGGTGAGCGGATGGCGGGACACGGGAGGCATCAGCTTTTGGATCATATCGATCGTCCCCTGAGGCGACGTGACAGAATAGACGTGACAGAATAAGTGTGATCCGAAGCTTCACGTAAGCTCGATGCTCTGTCCAGCCTAGCGGCGCGGAATGCCGCGCCGGCTCAGAGCGCGCCGGCTCAGAGGCGACGCAGGCCGGCGAGTACCCGGTCGAGCAACTCGAGCTGCGGGGCTCCCGTCGGCATGGTGAGCTGGGAGATCTCCACCAGGCGGTCCGCCGCCGCGTCGGCGACGAGCACGCGGACTACGCCCACAGGCAAACGCAGCTCGGCCGCGATCTCGATCACCGACTGAGGCTGCACGCACATCGCGACGATCGACTTCTGTTCGAGAAGCAGGACCGGCAGCCGCCCGCGGCCGAGCGGTGTCGTGGTCACCATGGCCTCGAGCGCCAGCAGACGGGACGGGCGCGCCCGGCCGCGGGTCGCCGTGTACGGCCGCACGAGCTCGCCCGACGGCTCCACCGCGTCCCCGTTCACCTGGTCACCTGGTCATGGGGTATGGGGTCATGGGGTCATGGGGTCATGGGGGATGTCACCTGGTGGGCACCTGGTCACACATTTTCGCGGCGGGCCGGGATGAGCGCCTCCCGGGTCCGGGCGACGAGCACCGTCATCTCGTACCCTACGAGCCCGATATCGCAGGTGTTGGTGGCGAGCACGGCCAGGTAGGACCCCTCCCCGACGGCCATGAGCAGCAGCGAGCCCTGGGCCATCTCGACGATGGTCTGGGTGACGTGGCCGCCGTCCACGAAGTCGGCGGCGGCCAAGGTCAGGCTGAACAGACCGGACGCGAGGGAACTCAGCCGTTCCGCCCGCTCACGCGGGAAACCAGTGCAGACGGCGAGAAGATGCCCGTCCGAGGACGCGACGATCGCATTGGCCACACCGGGCACGAAGTCGACGAAGTTGTTGACGAGCCAGTCGAGCGAGGGATTCTCGGGATCCGCGCGGGTCACGCGTCCTCCAGACTATGCGAATCAGGGAGTGCGGTGTCCGCGCGCAGGCAGGAGGGATGCGGATGGTCATCCGTCGCTGCCAGGCTCGTCAGGGGTCTCCCTTGACACCACGAGCATGGTGAACGCCTTCGTACAGTCGGCTCAGGCGGCCGCGGATCCGTTCGGGCGCCACCGTCTGCTGTTCCGGGGCCAGCGTGAGCGCCGCTGCCGGGCCGAAAAGGTCGGGGCCGGCATCGGGGGGGGCGAGCGGTCGCGGACCTGGACGGGGGCGTGCCCAACGGGTCCGGACCGAGGAGCCCGTGGGTCTGCGGGGCGCGGATCGGCAGCCCGGAGGGGGTCCTGGGACCGTCTGGCCCGATGGGGGGATGGTCACTCACCGCCGCTTCGCCCGAGCCCGATACCCCACCGACGGTTACCGCCCCGCCCGACCACGCCGCCCCACCGGCCGCGGGTGGCTCGAGGGACGCGGGTGGCTCGAGGGACGCGGGTGGGATGCGCACCGCGGAACGCGACGGTGCCGGATCTCGCGTGAACCAGTTGAACTTCTCCTCGGAGGGCTCGGAGGGCTCGGGCGGCCGCGCCGCGGTGGCGCGCATCCTTCTGTCCGCCCCACGCTCGCGCCGACGACGGAGCGCGGCCACCGCCTCCTCGATCGGAGGCAGGACGGCCCCGCCCTCCGATCCCGTGGCGGCGCCCAGACGCGACCCGCCACCGGCCTCGGCCACGGTGGACGAGTCGGCGTCGTCGGCGAGCTCGCCGACGACGCCAAGATCGACACCGCGCGGCCGGAACCACTCCTCGGTCGGTGTGTAGGAGGTGTAGGAGCCGAGACCGGCCGGCGGCGTATCGGGACCGCCGAGCGACCCCGCAGGCCCCACAGAACCGGTAGGACCTGTAGGACCGTGACCGTTCAGGCCCGTCGCACCGGGAGCCGCCAGGCCGGGAGCCGCTAGGCCGTTGCCACGAGGCGCGGTGCCACGAGGCGGGATGCTCGCGACGAGCAGCACGGCAGGCAGATGGACGAGCGCGCGAACCCCGCCGGTATCCGAGCGTGCCAGCCGCACCGCGATGTCGTGCCGCGCGGCCAGGCGGGCCACGACGAACAGGCCGAGGCGTTGGGCGATCGAGAAGTCGAACACCGGAGGCTCGGCCAGCCGCTGGTTGGCTGCGGTCAGCTCCTTCTCCGACATCCCGAGGCCGGCGTCGTCGATGATGATGAGCAGTCTGCCGTCGTCGAGGCGGGACGCGGCGAGGTCGACCGCGAGGTATGGCGGGGAGAACTGGGCGGCGTTCTCCAGTAGCTCGGCGACGAGGTGGACGACGTGGTTGACGGAGTCGGCGGCAACCTGCACCTCCGGCACCTCGATGATCTGGATCCGTTCGTACTGCTCGATCTCGCCGATCGCGGCCTGCAGCACGTCACCCAGCGGTACCGGACCCGCCCGGCGCCGGCCCGGTCCAGCCCCCGCGAGCACGAGCAGGTTCTCGCTGTTGCGGCGCATCCGGGTCGCCAGGTGGTCAAGCTTGAACAGGTTCTCCAGCTGGAGGGGGTTCTCCTCGGTGGCCTCCAGCCGGTCGATGAGCGCGATCTGCCGTTCGATGAGGCTCTGGCTGCGCCGGGACAGGCTCAGGAACAGGGTGTTGACGTTGCGCCGCAGGCCGGCCTGTTCGGTAGCCAGCCGCACCGCCTCGTGCTGCAGCTCGTCGAAGGTGCGCGCGACCTCGCCGATCTCGTCACGGGAGTCGATGGCGATGGACCGGATCGTCGTGTCGACCTGGTCCGGGTACGCGGTTTGCAGCTGCTCGATCAGGTGGGGAAGGCGCTCGTGGGCGACGTCGAGGGCGCCCGTCCGCAGTCTGCGCAGGGGGCCGGTCATCGTGCGCGCGATCGCCAGCGTCCACACGATCGCACCGACCATGATAGTGATGATCAGCGCGCCGAGGATGGCGGTCCGCTCCCAGGCGGTGGAGCGCAGCTCGCTCGCGGACCCGATGACGTTGTCGAGCAGGCCGGTCTCGACGGTGCGCAGCAGCTCGATGTGGGTGGTGCTGGCCGCGAACCACTGGTCGGGATCGATGCCGAGGTCGGGCAGTCGCTGACGCTGGACGGCACGGTCGGGGGTGCGCTTGACCGTCAGCAGCGCCTGACCGTTGACGATCTGATCGTAGCGGATCCGGTCGCTGGGGCGGGCTGCGGCGCGGAACGCGTCCTCGGCCGTCTGTTCCTCGGCGAGGAGACCGGACATCCGTTCGGCGGCGCCGAACTCGAACCGGCCGGTGAGGGCCGTGGCGTAGAGCTGACCGCGGATCTGGGAGTTGATCTCCTTGATGGTCGACAGGTCATTGAGGACCATGGTGGAGTAGCGGAGCTCGTCGTCGTTCCTGTCCTGCCCGATCCGGCGGTCGAAGGCGAGCAGGCGGCTGATCGTGGTCGAGTACTCGCTCAGGATCGCGCCGATGGGCAGCTTCCCGCCCCGGACGGCCTGGCGCAGCGCGGGCAGTGCGGCGATGCTCTGCCGCACCTGCGCGGACAGCGGGGAGGCCCCTCGGCCGAGACGGCCGGAGGAGGACCTTAGCGAGGCCTGGAAACGGGTCAGCGCCTTGTCCACAACACGCTGCTCGGTGTTCAGCCGGTCGGCCAGCGCCCTGCTGGTCGGGTTGGCGCCACGCCCACTCATGATGAAGCCCGCGGCGAGATCCCGCTCGAGCTGCATCTCGTGCACCGCCGCGGTCACGTCCCGGCCGAGTTTCGCCGCGGTCACCCCGTGACCGTAGCTGGCGGCGTCGGACAGCCAGGTCACGCCGGCGAGAATCGCCACCGCCAGGAAGGCCGCCATGGGCACCGCCAACGCCGCGAAGAGCTTCCCGCGCACGGGGAGGTCGTGCAGGCGCGGCCGCCGCCACGGACGCGATCGGAACTCCCCCGCCCCGGTCATGGCCGCGGCGGCGGTCGGAGCCGTAGCGGTCGAGGCCCCCGCCGAGTGCCGCCGACGCCGCACCGGGGATAGCTGCTCCCGGTCCCCGGGTGTGCCCGCGCCACGATGCCGGCCCTCGACAGAGGACCCCGGCGGGTCATCCGTCGCGACCCGCCTTCTTCCCGGCTGGACCACGAGATCCGTACCTCTCGCCCTCTCGGATCGCCCTCTGGAACTGTCCCGCCAGGCCAGGCCAGGCCAGTCCCGGCCCCGGCCCCGGCCCCGGCCCCGGCCCCGGCCGGCAAAGACTATGCCTTGGCCTGCAAAGACTATGTGGGCGCCCGATGCCGCCGCCGGTGGGGTCGCCTGACGATCGGCCCCGTCAATCACCCGCGCTGCCGGGCAGCCCGGCTGCGGTTGTTGCCCGACAAACAACTAGTGTCGCCTCTGGCCACTGCCAGCTTTCACTCCTCACCGAGCCGGGCATGCGGGGAGCGCGATGATCCACGGGTTTCGAAGCACGGTCGCGGGCCTTGCGCTTCTCTCCGTAGTCGCGCTGGCCGCCTGCGATGGCGGTGGCAAAGCCGAGCCGGCCCGAGTTTCCGGCGAGGTCAAGATCGGACTGCTCGCCCCCCTGACCCAGGGCAATCCCGAAACGGGGCGTGACGCACAACGCGGAGCAGAGCTCGCCAGCCGTCTCATCAACGCCGGCGAAAGCTGGGCGGGCGACGAGACCAGAGGTTCCTGGGGGCCATCCGGCCGGGCCCAGCTTTCTGTTGTGACATTGGACACAAGCAGCGATCCGCGCCAGGCCGCGGACGTCACGTCACGCTTAATGACCAACCACGGTGTCGTGGGCATCGTCGGCGCGTTCACCCCGGACGCCACCCTGGAAGCCAGCCAGCGGGCCGAACGCCTGCAGATCCCGTTCGTCAGCGGAGGCCCGCCGCTGACGGCGCTGACCGAACGTGGGCTGAGCTGGTTCTTCCGGATCGGACCCGACGCGGCCGACTACGGCGGCACCTTCCTGTCCCTGCTGCGTGACGCCGAGCAGCCGGGCCAGGAGCGCCGACGCGTCGCCCTGCTTTACACCAACGACGCCACCGGCCTCGATATGCAGGCGACTGTGGCAGATGTTCGCCGAGGAGACCGGTTACCCGGTCGTGGCGAGCGTGGCCTACCAGCCGGGTACAGGCCAGCCGGGTACCGGCGATCTGGCCGCCGCCGTCGGCGCCTTGCGAACCGCTGCACCCGACGTTGTACTGACGAATATTTCTCCCAGCCAGGGCGAAATTCTGGGAAAAACTTTCCGGGATGGTGGGTACATACCACCCGCGGTTGTCGTGTACGGCGACCCGGCGGAGGCCGCCCGACTCGCCGCGGTTCCCGAGTTCGCCGATCGGGTCAGCCGTCAGGTCGCCTGGTCGATGCCCATCGCCCGGGCCAATCCGCTGGCCGCGAGAGTAATCGACCGCTATCTGCACGATTTCGGGGCGCCGATGACCGAGGATGCGGCCGAGGCCTTCACCGCCGTGACCACGATCGCGCAGGCAATCGACGACGCGGGCAGTGCGGATCGTGAACTGGTCCGCTCCGCGTTGACCGCCCTGAATCTACCCGCGAGTTCGACCATCATACCGTGGAACGGCGTCCATTTCGACGGAACCCACCAGAACACACTTTCCGCAACAGCGATCGAACAGGCCACCGGTACGACGTTCAGAACCGTCTACCCCCGCGACCTGGCCACGACGACGGTCAGGTGGCCCGCGCCGGGGACGGCCGTGACGGCTGTCGGACATCCGTCATCGGGGGCGACGTCGGGGGCGACATCGGCGTCACAGTCGACGCCAGGGACCAGGACCAGGACACGGAACGAGTAGGTATCAAGTAGGTATACGGAACGAGTAGGTACGCGGATCGTTCTCCGCCCGGCCCGTCCACGGATCACCTCGCCGGCGCGAGATCCGCCACCAGCACCGGATCGAGGCCGCCGGGGGTGCCGTCCGGCTCGGTCTTCTCCAGCCGGAACCGGGCCGCGCGTCCGTCGAGCTCGAGGACGGCGAGCTGACTATCGAACCAGGGTCCGTGGGTGACCGTCCACCGGATGGACCGGCCCCGCACCCCGGCAAGGCGGGCGAAGGCCGCGGAGAATGCGGCTAGCGGAGCGCGCCGGGAGATCGCGTCGACCCGCCGGATCGCCGGACCGAGCGGGTTGCGGAACGGCGAGCACACCGCCTGCCGCACTGGGCTCGGCGCCGTGGCCGCGGCGGTGAGGTCGGGCTGCGCCGGGAAGTCGGCACGGGCCAGATAGGCGTGGTGCACGTCACCGGACAGCACGATCACGCTGGCCGGCGCCGGACCGCGTTCCCCCGCCGAGATAGACCGAAGCAGCTCCGCCATCGCGGCAAAGGAGGAGCCGAAGGCCGACCAGTGTTCGAGGTCGAGGGCCTGGCGGACCCGCTCGGCCACGGCCGCGGCCCGTCGGCCCCACCGCCCGCCCGCAATCAGCTCGCTGGCCGCCTCGACGTTGTGGATCGTCGGTGTCAGCAGGAACGGGACGGAGGTGCCGAGCAACAGGTGATCCACCTCGCCGTCGTGCAGGGTCTGTTCCCGCACCCACTCCCACTCGACGGCGTCGATCATCGCCCGCGAACCGTCGGGGGACACCACCCGTGCACACCGGGAGTCGATCACGATCAGCCGGGTCCGACCGAGGTCCCATCGGAAACTCCATCGCACCGCCCGGCCGGCCGGTTCGCCGTGGCCCTCAGGCTGGGCACCCTCAGGCTGGGCGACGGCACGGGGACCGACCCGGCCATCGGCCGCGGCGGTTCGCCCCGCGGTCACGTCGGGGTGGTCTGCCGCCTCGTCAGCCCGTCGGGCGAACGCGCGCAGCACCTGCTCCGCCACGCTGCCGGCCACGCTGTCGGCCACGCTGGCCGGGGCGGCCCCGCCCTCGGGCACTGCGGGGGTTCCCGCCTCGACCACGGCCCGGAACACCGGATCACACTCCCGGACGGCCGGGGCCAGGTTACCGAGGTGCTGGTAGAGCCAGTAGGCCATGATCCCGCCGGTGACGCGTGCGTCCCACCACGGCGCGGCCCTAATCTCCGTACGCCATGCCGCGGAGATGTTCCAGTCGTCTCGCACATCATGATCGTCAAAGATCATCGCCGTCGGGACCGTTGACAGTAACCAGCGGATGTCCGTCTGCGACCACGCCTCCTGGTACAGCCAGGTGTACTCCTCGAAGTCGGCGATCTCCTCCCCCGGCGGGACGGTGACATCCCGCCGGTCACGAAGCCGCGCCGCCGTCTGCGAGGAGACATGATCGGCATAGACCTGGTCACCGAGCAGAAGCAGGACATCCGGCCAGGAGGCGGGGTCGTGCGCGGGCAGTTCCAGGGCGAGGGCGTGCAGCGCGTCCGTGCCGAGTCCACGGCTGTCCTGATCGGCGTTCAGGGTGTACGGCTGCTCCTGCGGCGCGGTCACCCGGCAGGAGCCGAAGACCAGCCGCAGGGGCCCCTCGTCCTTGACGGGACGCAGCAGGCTCGGCGGCCTGCCCGGCTCCGGCCAGACCCGCACCGCGCCGTCGGTGGGCGGCTCGGACCCGACCGCCGGCCCTCCGGGCCCGGGGCCCGTCAACCACACCTCGTCCGTCAACCACACCTCGTAGGGAACCGGCTCTCCCGGCGTCAGGCCTTCGACCACGACGACTGCGTAGTGGTGCCCGGCCACCTCGAAGGTACGGGCCTGCCCAGCCGGCGGGTCGAACGTCGCACGTGCGAGTGCGCCACGCGGGACCCGGACCTCGACATCACAAGCAGCGTCGACCTCCATCCACAGAGTGACACGCGTTGCCTCGGTGTGCCGGTGGATGGGGCCGAGGAGCGAACGAGTCATTCGCCCACTCTCGTCCAACGAGACGAACGCACGTCCGGCTATCGCACGGCATGGACAGCGTGTTACTTAACGACCACACTCGGCTGATCGCCTTCAGGCGACGGCGCCACGCGAGCCACTCCAGGAAGTCGGACGACAGGCTCGTCGTGTAGCGCCGTTCACGGCAGCGCGAGCGAAGATATTCTGGAGATTTTTGAGCTGGGCCTTCAAACTCGGGCCTTCCTTCCTTCAGCTAGGAGCCAGTCTATCCAACTGTTGCCGCACGGAGGAGATCGGAGGTATGTCGGCTGTAGGGGGACGTAATGAAGTAACAAATACGTGATCGAGAGCATCATCGCAGGTCACAGGCCTGTGGAGGGTTCGAAACGCGCAAGTTATTTCATTTCGACTCCTAGGGGTTGCGTCGGGGTGTCTGGTCGGAGTCGACCCAGGGCGGGGGGATGAATTCGGGCCGGCGATCGTGGCCGATTCGGACGATCCAGCCGTGGTGGTGGATGAGCCTATGATGATATCCACACAGCAGTACCAGGTTGTCGAGTGAGGTTCTTCCACCGTCTATCCAATGACGAACGTGGTGAACTTCGCACCATGACGGCGGCCGATCACACCCCGGGAATGAACAGCAGACGTCTCGGGCGATGACGGCGCGGCGTAGGTCCGCGGGTGCGGTGCGGTGGGCCCGTCCGACGTCGAGGGGGACGCTCGCCGCATCGAAGACGACGCGGGTGACCGTGGCGTCACAGGCCAGGCGGCGCAGGACACTGGCCGGCAGAGGTTGACCCCAGCTGGTGGTGGCGGGCGTACCTCCCTGGCCGAGTAGTGCCGTCCAGGGGAGGGTGACGGTGAGGTGGGGGCGCACGCCGCCGGTGACGGGCAGAGCTGCGGTGGTGAGGGTGCGGTGAAGGAGGTCGACGAGGGCGTCGGCGCGGCGCTGTGCAGGTGTGCGGGGGCCGGGGGTGCCGTCGTCGGCGGGACGGGGTTTGGCCAGCGGGTCGAGTGCGCTGCGTAGGAGCGCGGCGGCTTCGGCGTCGAGTTCGCCGGTGATACGGGTGGTGCCCCCGGGCAGATCGATGATCCACAGGCCGCGCCGATCCCCGGGGGCGTCGCCCGAATCCTGGTTGCCGTTGCCCGGGTTCTGATTGTCATCGCCGGCCGGGCCCTCTGCGGGGCCGGGAGACGTGCCGGAGTCGGCGCCCTCACGGTCGCCGTTCTGGCTGCCGGTGTTGGCGGGGTCATCGCCGCCGGGGCTGGTGTCGATCCGGGTGAGTTGTTCCCGCAGGTGCCGGCCAAGACGGGCCAGTTCGCGGGGGTCGAACATCCGGGCCAGCTCCAGCAGGGATGCCTCCGCCGCCGTGTACACCTGCGCGTCCAGGTCGCGGGGGAGGGAACGGATCGTCGTGCGGACCTCGACCGCCTACTCGACCGTGATCGCGCCGGCGGCCAGGGCCGCACCGGTGGCACTCAGCGGTCCGTCCACGGCCAGGGCCAGATCGACCAGGCGTTGGGCGTCCCCCGGCCGGATCCGCAGCCGTTCCCGCAGCAGCGCCGCGGTGCTGGTAGCCCCCTCCCGCACGGCCAGGTTCCGGCCGTGGGCCTCCCGCACCAGCGCGAGCCGCACCGCGGCCAGGCGGGCCAGCTCCACCGAACAGTCGTCCAGGGCGCCGTACAACTCGGCATCCGACAACGACCACACCGGCGCGTCCAACAGGCCGCCGACCTGCTCGGCCACTACCGCCAAACCCAACGGCACCAGATGCTGCCCGAGGGCCGGGCCGGCAGTGATGGTCATGGATCAAGCGTAGATCACACAACCCCCAATATCGAACTCATGTTCGATTACCGTAACTAGGTGCTGTGGTCGTAGCGGACATGAGGACCGGCGTGCTGTGCGTGCCCTGCGCGAAGATCCCGGTCGCCCTCAGCTTCACGTGCATGGCCGGCGGTCTGCCGGCCTGGACCGTCCCCGAACCCCGCCCAGGCCGCCCTCGACTCCCCCGGCAGCCCGGGGCATGGCCTCGAGCACGGTCCAGGGCCCATCCCGCGCCTGCGATTGTTCACTTCTCCGGTGGAAAATCTGCGCCCGCTGCAGACAACGACCCGACACGCTGCTAGCGTCGGAACCATGCGGTCACATGCCGGACATCCGGGACGGTTGCGCGCCGCTCTGCGATGTTCGGGGGATGCCCGAAGGTCGGTACACTAGGCGGCCACCCATCCCGCACGGCCGCCTTCGACGGGCTGCGCCCGGGCTTCTGATCTTTTTCGTACCGCACGATCTTAGGCATTCCGACCGGCCCCGGGGAAGCGGCCCGGTTCCCCTTCGGCAGCCGGACCGTCCACCGCCACACCGCGCGGGCAACCGTGAGGAACCGCGGACGAGGACAGCCATCGCAGATTAGTCGCAGGTATCGGTGGTAGTCGCAGGCAGTCGCAGGTATCAGTGCCCGGCCGGCGTCCCACAGCCGGTGCCCGGTACACCGCCGACACGCCGACACCACCGACGCACCGAACACCGACTTCACCCCGGGGAGGATCACCCTATGAGCACCGAGAGCTGGTCGTTCGAGACCCAGCAGATCCACGCGGGAGCCCAGCCGGACCCGGCGACCGGCGCCCGAGCCGTGCCGATCTACCAGACCACCAGCTACGTCTTCCGCGACACCGACCACGCCGCCGCCCTGTTCGCCCTCGGTGAGCCCGGAAACATCTACACCCGGATCATGAACCCCACCCAGGATGTCTTCGAGCAGCGCATCGCCGCCCTCGAAGGTGGGATCGGGGCGCTCGCGGCGGCGTCGGGGCAGGCCGCGGAGACGCTGGCGATCTTGAACCTGGCCGAGGCCGGCGACCACGTGGTCTCCTCGGCCAGCCTGTACGGCGGGACGTACAACCTGTTCCACTACACCCTGCCGAAGCTGGGCATCGAGGTCTCCTTCGTCGGCGATCCCGATGATCTCCAGGAGTGGCGGGCGGCGGTGCGGCCCACCACGAAGGCGTTCTACGGGGAAACGATCGGCAACCCCCGCGGCGACGTCCTCGACACCGTCGGGATCTCCGAGGTCGCCCACGCGCACGGGATCCCCCTCATCGTCGACGGCGGCCGGTTCGACTTCGGCGCCTCCGGCCGGTTCGCGAACTTCACCACTCCCGACCCGAGCTACCATGGTCTGGTCTACTGGGACGCGCTCGGTCACGGCTCGTACATCGTCAAGGCGCGCGTGCAGCTACTGCGCGACCTCGGCCCGGCGATCTCCCCGTTCAACTCGTTCCTGCTGCTCCAGGGTCTGGAGACGCTGTCGCTGCGGATCGAGCGGCACACCGCGAACGCCCAGCGGGTCGCCGAGTGGCTCGAGGCGCGCGACGAGGTGAGCTGGGTGGCCTACCCGGGCCTGCCGTCGTCGCGGTGGTACTCCCGGGCACAGAAGGTGCTCCCCCGCGGCGCCGGCGCGATCCTGTCCTTCGGCATCGCCGGTGGCGCCGAAGCCGGGAAGAAGTTCGTCGAGGGGGTCGAGCTGTTCAGCCACCTGGCGAACGTTGGTGACGTCCGCTCACTGATTATCCATCCCGCGACGACGACGCACTCCCAGCTCACCGAGACCGAGCAGACCGCGACCGGGGTCACCCCGGATCTCGTCCGCCTGTCGGTCGGCATCGAGGGGATCGACGACATCCTGGCCGACCTCGATGCCGGGTTCCGTGCGGCCAAGAGCTGAGTCGCGTGGCACCGGTGCGGCCCTTTCGGTCGAACCGGTGCCGCCGACGGTCGAACCGGCGCCGTCGGCGCCACCGCCCGCCTCCGGGGCATGGCGCGCCGGGATCGACCCGGTGGGACGGCGCCGGTTCGTCGACCTGCCGGGACCGCTGCGGCTGGAACGCGGCGGCGTCCTGCCCGGCGTGACAGTGGCCTACGAGACGTGGGGCCGCCTCGACTCCGCGGCCACCAACGCGGTGCTGGTCCTGCACGCGCTCACCGGGGACAGTCACGCCGCCGGCCCGCCCGGGCCGGGCCACCCCACCCCAGGCTGGCGGGATGGCCTGATCGGGCCTGGACGGGCCCTCGACACCGATCGCCTCTTCGTGGTCTGTGCGAATGTGCTGGGCGGCTGCCAGGGCACGACCGGGCCAGCCAGTCCCGCGCCGGACGGCCGACCCTGGGGCGGCCGATGGCCCGAGATCACGATCTCCGATCAGGTCACGGTGGAGGTCGCCGTCGCCGACGCGCTCGGCATCCGGCGCTGGGCCGCGGTGGTCGGCGGCTCGATGGGGGCATGCGGGCCCTGGAGTGGGCCGTCGGCCATCCCGACCGGGTCGACCACGCCGTGATCCTGGCCTGCGGCGCGGCGGCGACGGCGGAGCAGATCGGGTTGTCCGCGGTGCAGCTTCGTGCGATCACCGACGACCCGGCCTGGAACGGCGGCGACTACCACGACCGGCCCGACGGACGCGGCCCGGACGCCGGCATGGGTCTGGCCCGGCGGGTGGCCCAGATCAGCTATCGCAGCGAGGCCGAACTGGAGGAACGGTTCGCGGATCGGACCCGGCCCGACGGCTTGTTCGAGGTCGCCTCCTACCTCGACCACCATGCCGGCAAGCTGGCCGCTCGGTTCGACGCCGGCACTTACGTCGCCCTGACCCGGGCGATGATGATCCAGGACGTCGGCCGGGGGCGCGGGGGGCGCGCGCCGGCGCTACGGTCCTGCCCGGTGCCGTTCACCGTCGCAGGGGTCGATTCCGACCGACTCTATCCCCTCCACCTGCAGGAGTACATCGCCGAGCGCGTCGGCGCGCCGTTGCGCGTCGTCCACTCGCGGCGCAGGCACGACGGGTTCCTGATCGAGACCGAGCAGGTCGCCGCAATCGTCCACGACGCACTCCGGACGGCCTGACCCGGAACTGATTATCCGCACGATTTATCCGCACGGTGACGGCACCGCGCGGCACGGCAGCGGACGGCACCCCGGCCCGTCACCTTGAGCGTGTATGAACCGCTGCATGGTGACCCCCTCCGCCGGTCCGCCGGGTGCCCGCCCGGGCGGGCTGTTCGCCACCATCCGCGCGGCCCTGCCGGGCCTGCTCCCGAGCGAGCAGCGGGTGGCCGAAGTGTGTCTGGCCCGTCCGGGGGACGTGGTCGAATGGTCCGCCGCGCAGCTCGCGGAGGCCGCGGGAACATCGACGGCCACGGTGGTGCGCGCCTGCCAACATCTCGGCTTCCGCGGATTCCAGCATTTCCGCGTCGAGCTCGCCCGGGAGAGCGGGGCCGCGGCGCTACGCGGTGAGATCGGCCGAACGGACGCTGCCGACCCGGTCGAGCGCCTGGTGGACACCGTCTTCGGCGCGGCGACCGCGGTGCTCGCCGACGCGCTCGGCCCGCTGGACCGGTCCCGTCTCGCGCCCGCCGTGGACCTGCTGGACCGGGCCAACCGACTGCTCGTCATCGGCAACGGCGGATCGGCTCCGGTCGCCCAGGACGCGGCGTTGCGCTTCCTCAGCATGGGCCGGCCGGCCGAGGCGCCGGGCGACTCGATCGCCCAGGAACTCACCGCCCGCCTGCTCGCGCCCTCGGACGTCTGCCTGGTCATCACGAGCAGCGGGGCGAACGAGCCGAGTCTGCGGGCCGCGGAGGCGGCCCGGACCGCGGGCGCCGCCGTCATCGGCATCACCAGCTACACGGCCGGGCCCCTGGCCGAGATCGCCGACATCAGCCTCGTGGTGGGGTCGCCCGACTGGCCCATCAGCTCGGACATGATCGCAAGCCGGCTGGCCTCCCTGCTGCTGCTCAACGCCCTGCAGCTCGCGGTCGGCCTGCGCCGCACGGACAACCCGCTGCTGGCCGGGACCGTCATGCGGGACGTCCAGGGCCACTCCGTGCGGGCGGAGGACGGCCCGCGGCGGCCCGCGGCGGATCCCGGCCGCGGAGCCGCCGATCCCTACGAGTTCTGACCGATGACCGGTCGGGTCAGTCGGGTCAGGGGACGCGCGCCAAGGGGCGCTCGGACAGCTACGAAAGCGTCCCACCGGCAAGGCGCTTGGCCGGAGATTCGTTGCGGTAAGTGACTGTCCCCCGTTTCCCGACCGTCATGGACCATTCATCTAGGTACCCGAGACTGCCTCTGTAACGAGGAGCCAGGGGGCAGGCGCACTTCTGGAACAGACGTACACGGGGTGCTGGGTGGCAGAAATCCGGATCGAGGGCCTCACGAGGCGCTTCGGAAACGTCCGTGCGGTGGACGACGTCTCCCTCGACGTGGCGGACGGTGACTCCCTCGTTCTACTGGGACCGAGCGGCTGCGGGAAGACCACGCTGCTGCGCATGATCGCCGGCCTGCTGGAGCCGAGCGAGGGGCGCATCATGCTCGGCGACCGCGACATCACCCATGTCCCCGCCCGACGGCGCGACCTCGCCATGGTCTTCCAGAGCTACGCGCTGTACCCGCACCTGACGGTCGAGCGCAACATCGGGTTTCCGCTGCGGGCCGCGCGCCGCCCCAAGGCGGAGATCGCCCGGCGCGTCCGCGAGGTCGCCGACCAGCTCGAACTCGGCGGGCTGCTCCACCGGCGCCCCCGTGAGCTATCCGGCGGGCAGCGCCAACAGGTGGCGCTCGGCCGTGCGCTGGTCCGTGACCCCCAGGCGTTCCTCATGGACGAGCCCCTCTCGAACCTCGACGCGAAACTGCGCACCGCGACCCGCACCGAGCTCGCCGGACTGCACCGCCGGCTGGGCCGAACCTTCATCTACGTCACCCACGACCAGGTGGAGGCCATGTCGATGGCGACCCGCGTGGTCCTGCTCAACGGCGGCCGCGTGGAACAGGTGGGCAGCCCGACCGAGGTCTACGACACGCCGGCCTCGGTGTTCGTCGCCGGCTTCCTCGGCGCACCGCCGATGAACCTGATCGAGGCCCGGGTGGAGGCCGACGGCGACCTGCTGGCGGTCCGCGCGGACGGGCTACGCATCCCGCTGTGGCCGGGCTTCGACGAACCCCGCGACGTCATCGTCGGTGTGCGACCCGAGAACCTGGCGCTGTTGCCCGGCCCGGCCGAGTTGCCCGGCCCGGCCGAGACATCGTCGGCATCACCCGGGTTGACGGCATCACCCGGGTTGACCGCGCAGATCGAAGGTGTCGTGACCACGGTCGAGAACCTCGGCAGCGAGGAGGTGGCCTGGTGCGACGTCCACGGTCAGGCTGTCGCGCTGCGTGGCCCCCGCCCGATCGGACTGGCCGCCGGTGACCGGGCCCGACTCACCATCGACGTCTCACGGGTGCACCTGTTCGCTCGGGCGAGCGGACGTCGGCTCGCCTGGCGGCCACCGGATTCCCGGGAATCCCTGACCATCCCCGTGCCCGGCGCGCTCGCCGCGTCCCCCTCCCCCGCTTCGGCCGCGCCCGCCGCGGTCTGAGGGGCGACCAGACCCAACCGGACCAGATCACCGCGATCCGGTCCGTCCGCCATCCCATCGATTCCGTCGGTCCCGTCGGTCCCGTCGGTCTATTGATCCCAACGTCCCGTTGATCCCAAGGAGCATCCCCGTGGCTCGACCACGCCTGCTGCGTGCCGCAGCTGGCCTCGCGTTGCTTGCGGCGCTCGCCTCCGCGTGTGCGACGTCCTCGCCCACACCCACGAACGCGGCCGCGAACGCCAGCACGATCCCCGAACGCTCCCCGGACCAGAAGGTCTCGATCGTCTTCGAGAGCTACAACCTCGCGAACGTCGGGACGTGGAAGCCGGTGATCGAGGGGCTGCTCCGCGACTTCCAGGCGGCGCATCCCAACATCACCGTCAAGGGCCAGCCGCCGCAGAACCTGGCCGGCAGCGCGAACAGCGGCGACTACGTCACCAGCATCAAGAACCAGGTGCTGGCGGGCAGCCCCCCGGACGTCGCCCAGATCACCTTCAACGCGCTGCGCTTCGCCTCCGGCAGCCTCGGCGCCCAGCCGCTCGACACACTGGTCGGGCGGGAGGCCGTTCAGGCGAACTTCGGCGGCGAACACCCGTTCGCCCCGAAAGCCCGCACCCTCGGCGATGTCGACGGCAAGACCTACGCCGTCCCGTACGTCTTCTCCACCCCGGTTCTCTGGCTGAACAAGACCCTGTTCACCCAGGCCGGCCTCGACCCGGCCAAGCCGCCGAAGACCTGGGCGGAGGTAAAGACCGCGGCGCTCGCCATCAAGGCGAAGACCGGCAAGGACGGGGTCCTCATCGACTGTCTGACGAAGGTCGGGGACTGGTGTTTCCAGAGCTTGGTACGGTCAGCCGGTGGCCGGGTGATCTCTACCGACGGCACCAAGCTGTCCTTCGCCGACCCGCCGGGCGTCGAGGCGGTGTCGATGGCCGCCGACCTGGCACGCAGCGGCGTGATGCCGAACCTCGACCAGAAGCAGCAGGTCAAGGCGTTCAGCACCGGCCAGGCCGGGATGCTGCTCGAAAGCAGCTCCCTGCAGGGGATGTTCATGGCCGGCGCCAAGGCGAACAACTGGGAGCTCGACGCCGCCCAGGAACCCGCGTTCGGCTCGAAGCCGGTCATCCCCACCAACTCGGGAGCGGCACTGGCGATCTTCAGTAAAGACCCGGCCAAGCAGCGCGCCGCCTGGGAACTGACCAAGTTCCTCACCAGCAACCGCGCCTACACCGAGATCTCCTCAAAGATCGGCTACCTGCCACTACGGACCGGCCTGATCGACGACCCGAAGTACCTGCAGGCCTGGGCGAAGGCGAACCCGCTCATCAAGCCGAACCTCGACCAGCTCACCCGGATCGAGCCGTGGGAGTCCTTCCCGGGTGACAACTACCTCCAGATCTCCGACACGATGATGACCGCGGTCGAAAGCGCCGTCTTCACCGGCAAGGACCCCGCATCCACCCTGGCCGACGCGCAGAAGCAGGCCACCAGCTTCCTGCCCCGGAAGTGACCGCCGTGCCCGTCGTAAGCACCGTGAGCACCGTGAGCACTGGGAGCACGGCCACCGCAGCGAGCACCGGGACCGCCCCGGGCGCCGGCGACGGCGGGGCGCCGCAGGCGCGGCGCGCCCTGTCGCTGCCGGGCACGATCAACCTGCGCGACGTCGGCGGCTACCCGACTGTGCACGGACGCTCCCTGCGCTGGCGCACGCTGCTGCGCTCGGGCACGCTACGCGGGCTCGACGGCCGTGGGCAGGCCATCCTCGCGCAGATCGGGCTGCGCACGGTCATCGACCTGCGCGAGGACACCGAGGTGGCGCACGATCCGGACCAGCTCGGCCGGCTCGCCGCGACGCATCGGCGGGTGCCCGTCTACACCCTGCCGGTCGACCGGCACCAGACGGCCGGCGATCTGCGTAGCCTCTACGACCACGTCGTCGATCATCGAGGGGACCGCCTCACCGCGGCCATGCTCGCGCTCGCCGCACCGGGGGCACTGCCCGCGATCGTGCACTGCAGCGCCGGCAAGGACCGCACCGGTCTGGTCATCGCTCTGGCGCTGGACCTCGCCGGGGTGCCAGCCGAGGTGATCGCGCAGGACTTCGCGCTGACCTCGTACTTCCTGCGGGACGAGGCTGCGGCGGCCGTCCAGCGGATCTCCGCCCTGATGTCCACCGATGGCGAGGAGCTGCCGGCCTCGCTGATGGCAAGCCCGCCCGACCTCATCCTGCACGCGCTGGGCCGTATCCACGCCCGGCACGGGGACACCCACACCTACCTGCTCGCGCACGGGGCGACGGCGCACGCGCTGGACCGCCTCGTCGAGGCCCTGCTCGTGCCGGCGGAGGCCTCCGACGCCGGGCCGGATTCCGGTCCGGCGACCGCGGGCTGAACCCCAGCCAGTGAGCCGCAGGCCCGGAGTCCCTCCCCCTCGGGCCTGCGGCTCACCCCAGGCGCCACCCCGTCCGCCCTGAACCCCGTCCGCCCTGAAGCCATCCCCTCCCGCTCCGAAGGACGTCCATGCCGATACTCTTGGACCCAACCGCGCACACGCCCACCCACAGCCTGATCCAGATCAGTGACACCCACATCGTCCGCGAGGGTGAGCTGATGCGCGGCAAGGTCGACACGTACGCCGCGCTCCGCACCGTGCTCGACCAGATCGAGGCGTCCACGCTGAAGATCGGTGCCCTGCTGCTCACCGGTGACCTCGCCGACCGCGGTGATCTGCTGGCCTACCAGCGGTTGCGTGACCTGGTCGAACCGGTGGCGGCGCGCTTGGGCACGCCCGTGCTCTACGGCGTCGGCAACCACGACTCGCGTGGCCCGTTCCGGGAGGGACTGCTCGGCGCGGAACCCACGGTGGAGGCTCACGACTACGTGCACTGGGTCGGTGACCTGCGGATCATCATGCTCGACACCACCGAACCGGGCGAGCACAGCGGCTTCCTGAGCACCGCCCAGCTGCGCTGGCTCGCCGACGAGCTGGCCACCGCGGCCCCCGACGGGACCATCCTCGCCCTGCATCACCCACCCGTGCCGTCCCCGCTCGCGATGGTGAACTCGCTCCTACTCGCCGAGCCGCAGAACCTCGCCGACGTGCTCGCCGGCAGCGACGCGAAGATCGTGCTGGCCGGTCACGCCCACCACGCGTCCGCGGGCGTGCTCAGCGGCGTTCCGGTCTGGGTGGCGGGTGCCACCGCCTACCGGCTACGCGCCCTCGGCCCAGCCGACCGGATAACCGGCCTGGTCGGGGGCGAGTACACCCGGATCGACGTCTACCCCGAGGGGGCCGTCGCCACCGCGGTACCGATCGCCACCACCGAGGTGGTCTACGACATGGCCCTCGACGAGGTCGTCCGGCTCGCGGCGGATTATCACTGACTCCGTCCGGCACCGACCCCCGTCCGGCACCGACCCTCGTCCAGTACGTCGGCCCTTCCCGCGCCTCCGGAAAGGATGTTTCCGAACCGTATTCGTCGAAATCGCCATCCCGGGGGCAGCCGGCACCACGATCCCCGCCGGTGCCGCAGTTTCCGCCGGTGCCGCACTCCCCGCCAACACCGCCTCCCCCGCCAACACCGCGTCACGCGTGCCGGTGCGGGCCGCCCGGCCATCGCTGGCCCGGCGGATGCTCGCTGCCACCCCGCCCTACCTGTACCTGCTGCCCGGAGTGGCCAGCCTGGTGCTATGGACCTACAAGCCGATCATCGAGGCCGTCCAGCTGTCCTTCTACCACTGGAACCTGCTGCCGAATTCGCCACGGACCTACGTCGCTCTGGACAATTACCGGCTGGTCCTCACCCTTCCGCAGCTCCGGGGCGCCGCGAAGAACACGCTGTGGTACATCCTCGGCCTGATTCCGTTCGCCATCGTTCTGCCCACCGCCATCGCGCTGGCCATCCGGGACCTGGGCGGTCGATCGCGCACCGTCTACCGGGCGCTGGTCTTTCTGCCGATACTGGTCGCGCCGGTCCCCGCCGCCGCGGTCTGGCGCTGGTTGCTGGACTCCAGAGGGGTGGTGAACCACACCCTCGGGTTCGGTGCCTACAGCTGGCTGCGGGAGGAGCGGACGGCGCTGATCGCCATCCTGGCGATCTGCGCGTGGCAGATCCTCGGCTTCGCCACCCTCGTCATCTCCGCCGGACTCACCGGCATCAGCAGTGATTACGCCGAGGCCGCCGAGATGGACGGAGCGTCGCGCTGGCAGGTCACCCGGTGGGTGACCCTGCCGATGCTGCGCTCGACTCTGCTGTTCATGCTGCTGATGACCGTGCTGCTGTCGGGGCAGTGGACGTTCCCGCTGCTCGACGTGCTCACCCAGGGCGGCCCCGCCGACTCCTCAACCAACATCTATTACCTGCTCTGGCAGTTCGGTTTCCGCAGCCTGGACTCCGGCCTGGCCTCCGCGGCGGGCATCGCGTTCTTCCTCGTCTTCGCGGCGGTGGCGGCGGTGCTGGTCAAACTGGCCGACCGGTACAGCTTCGCTGACAACTGACTCGGACCCTCGGCGACCGGATTTCTCGACGCGCCCCGGTCCCTCGATCCAAGGATGCGAACACGATGAGCAGCATGCGGATACCGCGGATACCCCACTGGCGGACCGCGGCCAGCCATCTGATGCTGGCCCTGCTGAGCCTGATCAACCTGTTCCCGGTGTACTGGATGTTCGCCACCTCCTTCCGCCGGCCAGACGACATCTTCGACCAGTCGCTCCTGCCCTGGCCGCTGAGCCTGGCGAACTACCGCTACGTCTTCGACAGTCTCGACATCGGCGTGCTACTCGCCAACACCTTCACGATCGCCGCCGTCACCGCCGCCGGCCAGCTCATGATGTCCCTGCTCGCCGCCTACGCCTTCGCCGCCTGGGAGTTCCGCGGCAGGACCCTGTTCTACCTGGCGTTCGTGGCCACCTGGCTGATCCCGTTCCAGGTAACGATGATCTCGAACTACCTGGTGCTGTCAAACCTGGGCCTGCTGAACACACTGGCCGGCGTCATCGTGCCGAACCTGTGCTCGGCGCTGGCGGTGCTCATGCTCCGCCAGCACATGCAGGCCTTCCCCCGGGAACTGCTCGACGCGGCCCGCATCGACGGGCGGGGATCGTGGTCCACATTGTGGACGGTCGTCGTGCCGAACCTGCGCCCGGCGCTGGCGTCGCTGTCGATCCTGCTGTTCATCACCGCCTGGAACGAGTACTTCTGGCCGGCGCTGGCGCTGCAGCGGGCGAACTCCGTCATCCAGCTGGGTATCCGCGGCTTCCTGACCCTCGAGGGCGACAACTGGGGCGCCCTGATGGCCGGGTCCGGCCTCGCCTGCCTGCCCGTCTTCGCCCTCTACCTGGTCCTGCAGCGCCAGGTCGTCGACGCGTTCGTGCGCTCCGGCCTGCGCTGACCGCGCTGCTCCCGCGGGCGATCGGCCACGCCACCCTCGCGGTGTGCCGCGCCGCCTACGAGTTCTGGGTCGACCAGGCCGACAGCCGGCCGGCCGAGTGACGGCGATCCGCGGACAGAATCCTCGGAGTGACCGCAGGTGTCGTCGACCCGCCTGACATGAGAAGCCCATCATGGCTGCGCGGTCGCGACCCGGTCCCGGCCGGCGTGCTTTGCCTGGTAGAGGGCCGCGCCGGCGCGGATGAGCAGGTCGCCATGCCCGGAATCGTCCGGGTTCAGCATCGCCACCCCCACGCTGACGGTGACCGGGAGCGGACCGTCGGCGGTAGCCACCGGGCTCGCCCCGATAGCCTGCCGAAGCCGCTCGGCGAGAACACTCGCCGTCGCAGCCGGGCAGCCCAGCACGGCCGCGAACTCCTCGCCACCGATACGGCCGACGATGTCCTGCGGACGCAACGTACCCTGCACGCGTCTAGCGACCTCGGCAAGAACCGTATCTCCCACAGCATGGCCATGACCGTCATTGACCTGCTTGAAATGATCAATATCGATCGTGAAGGCGGCCAGCGGCCGCGCAGTGTGCAGATGCCTGCGAGCCAGAGCATCGGCCTCGTCGAAGAAGTGACGCCGATTCGCCAACCCCGTCAGCGGATCACTCTCCGCGAGCCGCTGCGTCTCCTCGAACAGGTAGCCATTCTCACAGGCCGTCGCCGCCTGGCCCAGCACGGCATAAGCCAGACGAGCCTGCCTGGGGTTGTAGCCACCAGCGGCCCGCGAGGCGATCAGAACAACGACGGTGAGGGCCGGCCGGCACAGGGCCGGCACGGCCAGCCAACTGCCCACCGGGTACCGCTGGCCGGGGAGCACCTCCGGCAACGTCCGGTGCGGCCCGATCATCCCACCACCATGGAACGCCAGCAGCAGCGGGGAGGCCGGGAGCGGGACGACCATCGCCCCGACCGCCCGGCTATCCACCTGGCCGTAGACCGCCACGACCCGCAACGTTCCGCACGGCTCCCGGGCGAGCGCCCACGCCGCCTCGCACGGAAGCTGCGTGGCGGCCGCCGTCATGACGATCTCCGGGGGAGTCACCGCCCTGGTGGTCTCGACGACGACCCGGTGCATCGTCTCGGCCAGTTCCCGCCGCTGGCGCTCCGCCATCAGCAGCCTGCGCAACTCCGCCGCGTCGGCCTCGCGAAGCGAGATCAGTTCCCGGTCGTGCCCCGGCGCGGCGAGGAGCAAGGCATCCTGAATCTGGTTGGCGACCATGCCCGCCGTGGCCGTCAGCAGCGGCCCGGCATCCCGGCGCGGACAGGTGAGATCGAACAGGCCGAGCGTCTGCCCCGTCGCCGGATCACGCAGGGGAACACCGGCACAGGCGAACTCGCCGAGGGGCTCCGCGTAGTGCTCCTGACCGAACACGTGCGCCGGCCTGTGCTCCTCGAGAGCGGTGCCGATGCCGTTGGTGCCGACAAACCGCTCGGCGAAACTAAATCCGGGCACCAGCGATATACGGTCCAGCCGGCGTTCGAACGCGGCGTCGCCGGTGCACCGCACGAGCACCAGACCGTTCGCGTCGGTGACGATCGCGCTGACGGCCTGCCTGGCCAGGCGGTCGGCGAGCTGGCACAGGACCGGTTCGGCCGCGCGCACGACAGGTGCGTCGAGGTCCGACGCGGCGGGGAGGGGCTCGGGGCTGTCCGCGGCCACCGCCCACCGCCGCGACCGCATCCACGACTCGCGGATCGGATCCCGCACCCCACCGGGCTCGCTGGTCTCAGCTGAGATCCCAGCGGTGAAGAACCGCTCGCGCACCCGCTCGAGCGAGGCTCCCTCCCCACCGTTGAGGCGAACCCCCGAGGCCCGTCCGGCTCGCCGAGACGGTCTTGACCGATCCGGCGTGACGCACCTTCCCGCACCTTTAACCGTGTGACCTGGGGCAAGTATATGCCGCTGGGGCATGAGCTCAGAATCATAATCCGCTTAGCCCTGCTCGCCGGAGAGGGCAAAAATTGCAGAGAAAGCAATATCCAGTATTTTTCTCCCGAAAATCGGTCTTTCATGTGCTTGGTAGGCGGGGTGCGGTGCGGCCGCCTGCACGGTGTTAGGAGTCGAAATGAAATAACTTGCGCGTTTCGAACCCTCCACAGGCCTGTGACCTGCGATGATGCTCTCAATCACGTATTTGTTACTTCATTACGTCCCCTTAGTGACGTTGGGGCCGGCCTCCTCGATGACGCCCGCGCCCTCGTGCCCGCCGACGATCGGGAAGCGGGGCGGCAGGTCGCCGACGGCTGTCGGAGCCCCGGCGCCGAACAGGGCGGCCGGACAGGCGTGGCCGTCGTCACATCCGCCATGGGCGATGGCAATTTCGGCGCCGAAAGCATGCTACTTCCCGAAAAGGGAGGCGGTCTCAACCGGTCGGTGCGCCAGCTCTGGTAGAAGGGCTGCCCGCCGTCACCGTGATGATGATTCTGGGATGGCTACCCGTGGCCCGCAGGCTTCCGCACCCCCGACCGTCGAATCAATTACGTCCGAGGTAATGGGGGCTGGCGCCACCGGGCACGGCCGAGAAGATCGCCGCAATGACGGTGGTCGAGCGTGGCAACACGTGGTGTGTCCAATCGTTCGGCGAGCGCGATGAGGCTCGCATCGGTGCCACCGAGCGGGAGATCCCGATATCGACCGGCCAGTTCCCGCACTCGGGACCAGTCCGCATGCGTCAACGTCTCCACAATGAGCGCATCGTCGATGATCGACGTGTAAAGAGCCAGTTCCGCCGTAGCGCCCAGTTCCCGGTTGATAAGATAGGCGGCTTCCGCGATCACGAGAGGTGACCCGCCCCCTCGAGCTCCTCCAGAAGATGTGCGCACACCACATGGTGAGGATCGCTGCGGTCAGTGGCAGCGACGATCACTCCGGTGTCGACGAGGAGCACCCGGGTTCAGTCCCGGCCGAAGCCGTCCGCCAGAAGGTCGTCGATGCGTGCGGTGATGCCCTCGGCCGACGCACCCGCCCCCACGAACGCCAGCCTGCGACGTGACTGCGGCGCGGCCGGGGGAAGGTGGGCCGCGAGGTCCGCGATGACCTCGACGAGGCTCGCACCACGCCGCTCGGCCTCGGCGGTCAGGCGCCGGACCACCTCGTCAGGAAGATCAAGCGTGAGGCGCACGACGATGATTCTACGACCCTGAGAGACGAGTGGCCGGGGATCCGCTCCGGCCTGACGCACCGCCTCCGGCCATCCTGACCAGCGCCACCAAGGTGGCCGCGCCATGGGCCGGGGATGGGAACGGGGACGGACCCGGCCGGTCCGCGAGATCGGAGGGCTCCGTCAGACAGACGGGGTGATCATGTCGTCAGCGATCCACTCGATCCTGGCCCGCAACTCGGCCAGGGGGAGCCTCAGGTCGAGCACGTACGTCACGAGCTCGATGGGCGCGGGACCCCCGATCCGGCGCCGGATGACGTCGCCACGACCGCCGGGCTGGCCGTCGGCCCGCTCCGAGCCGGCGTAGACGAGCCGTCCCTGCCGGGCGCCGAGCCGGGCACAGTAGGCGATCATCTGGTGGTACACGTGCGCGGGCGCGCCCTGCCGGATCGCGAGCCGGTACTTCGCGTCGAGGACAACCGTCGGGATCATCCGCCCGTCCGGGCCCTCCGGCCGGTACAGCACGAGATCGGGGCGCATCTCCAGCGTCCGGTCCTCGTCGAGGTGGTGGGTGCGGTCCTGCAGGCGGACCTCACCGCCCCGACGGGTGAGGACCTCGTCGACGGCGTGGGTCACGAAGTCCTCGAAGACCTCCCACATCTTCACCACGAAGCCGTCCACCCGGAGCGTCTCCCCGTCTTCCCGTTCGAAGGAAGACGAGCGCAGAACCGTCTCGGCGAGCCGGAGCGCCGCATGGTAAGGCGCGTTCACCCGGGTTGGCGCCCAGTCCGGCGGCTTGACGGGGCCGTGCGCCGGCTCGGCCACACCGTCCAGGGCTGCGGCGATACGGCGCAGCTCCTGGGCGGTGGCCGGTGCCACCCCGGCCAGGGCGAGCAGCGAGCGGGTGGCGGCGAGCAGCAACCGGTTCTCGGCGATGTCGACGGTGCGCTCGTCATAGCGCACCTCGAGGGGGACCATCACCCCGGACCGTCGCCGGAGCTGCGCGGACTCGCGCAGCCGGCCGCGGAGGACGGGAAGCGCCGCATCCACCTGCCGATAGCCTCGCAGCACCCCGTGCGCGAGCGCCCGCGAGGCGGTTCGGGCGAACGCCACGGCGACCGCGGGCAGAAGATCCGGCTCCTCCGCCGCCTGAACCTCGTCCTCGAACCACCTGCCGCGATCCTGCGCGTAGCCAAGCAAAAACAGCAGACGGCGGATGGTGACCTTGGGGCGGATGCGAACCTCGAACGCCTCCTCGCCCGACCCGAGGCGCACGGTGCCGACCAAGGCGTTGTCCTTGACCTCGCAGGTACCGTCGGCACGCCGTTGCCGCACCTGCGCCACCTCGCTGGCATCGAGCGCATCGGCCTGACCCTGGCGCAGCTTCCGCCGCTGCCACCCGGCGCCCTCGGTCAGCTCCACCGGTGCAAGCATGATGGCATCAGCCTGCCCCGGGGCCGAGGGGCTGCCGCAGCGCCGGTAGACCGTACCGGGCGGCGAGATCGATGGTCTCGCCGACGTGGTGTTCGGCCAGCAGCGGCAGGATCTGATGTTCCCACACCCGCTCGAGGCCGTCGGCACTCTGGTGGACGCGGTCGCGCATCAGGTTAGGACGGGCCGACGCGGGCGTCCGGGTCGTCGATGCGGCGGTTCAGCTCGCCGAGCAGGCGGGCCGCCTCGTCGGGCAGGTCGCGTGCCGCGAGCCAACGGCGCAGCACGGACGCGGTCGGTTCGACGTCCGGATGGAGCCCGACGAAGGTGAACCGTCGGCGCAGCGCCTGGTCGAAGGCGGCGATCGAACGGTCCGCGCTGTTCATCGTGCCGATGATGAACAGGTTCTTCGGCAGTTGGAAGTCGCGCGTGTCCGCGGAGGCGTACTGGGTGGTGACGGCCTCCCCGCGGTATTCCAGCAGGAAGTACAGCTCACCGAAGATCCTGGCCAGGTCACCCCGGTTGATCTCATCGATGATCAGGAAGAACGCCTGGCGGGGATTGAGCTCGGCGGCGGTGGCGAGCCGGCGCAGCGGACCGTCCACGAGCTCGAAGGACATCCGGTTGGTGGTGGCCGCGTCACCGTCGCCACCCTTCACCTGCACCGGGCGGAAACCCTGGAAGAAGTCCTCGTACATATAGGACGGATGGAGCTGGACGAGGGTGACGTTCTCGCGCCGATCGTCGGCGAGATGCCAGGCCAGGTGCCGGGCGAGGTACGTCTTGCCGGTGCCGGGCGGGCCGTAGAAGATGAGCTGCGGCCGGTCCCGCAGAAGCTCGACGCACCTGCGCAACCAGTCCCGGCTGTAAAAGAGGCCGTCTGCGAACTCGTCCGTGACCTCGCGCAGATCGTCCCCGCCGAGGACCTGCCCGGCGAGGTCGGCGTCGGCGCTCTGGGGGACGGCCCCCGTCGTCGCGATCGATGTCACCGGCGCGGGCGCGGGCACCAGGGCGTCGAGGTCGGCGACGAAATCGGAAAGATCGACGATGCGCGCTTCCGCGTTGCCGAGCAGGACCGCCACCCGATCGGGCAGATCGAGGTAGTTCACCGGCTCGTCGGCGTTGCGCCAGTGGACCGGCCGTTGCAGGTCCGCGACGCCCCCGACGCTCGCGACGAACACCGGCGGTCCGAGGATCTCCCCGACGTAGTACTGGTCACGGTCGTTCACGACGACGAGGTCGTTCTCCCGCATCCGGCTCAGGAAGGCGTGGTACTCGCTGGTGAGCCGGCCGCGCCGGGCCGAGGTGAGCGAGGCGTGTTCGCGGTCGACCGCCCGGCGCACCTGTTCCCAGTCGACCCCGGGCCGCACCTCCAGCCGGTCACCGGGCAGGGAACAGACCTCGTCGGCCAGCCAGAGATCCCGCGCCAGCGAACGGCCACGCCGGTCCGCGCCGCGTACCAGCCAGGCCCGGCGAGGGATCCGCTCCGGCGCGATGGACTCGACGAGCATGCGGAGGTCGTCGAGCGGCAGCCGCAGCTCGCCGGCCGCCCGCCCCGCCGTCAGGTCGCCGACCTCGACCTCGAACCAGTCCAGCCAGTCGCGATACTCGTCCTCGGTGAAGAGGGCCTCGCGCGGCGGCCGGCCCGCCGGGTCGAGCACGCGCGACCAGCCCTCGGGGCGGAAGCCGCACAGATGGCGGACGAGGCCGTCGACCGTCAGATCCGCCACCGTCGAGAGGTCCGTGACGCTGACCCAGGTCTGCTCGGGCAGCACCGCGAGGACGTCGTCCACCAGGCCGAGGCTGCTCCGGTGTTCCCGCCAGTAAGCGTTGTGCTCCGTGACATCACGCCACCACGCGGCCTGGTCCGGGAACGCCCGCAACGCATCCCGGCCGATTCCGGTGGCCTGCCACCGGTGGTTACTCTCACTCAGATGACCGGCCCTGGCCAGGTAGACGCCGCCCTGCAGGGTGAGTTTCCTTGCGACGGCGGTCTGCGGGTCGTCACCTGATCCGCGCCGCCATCCGGGATCGGCGCCAGCATCGGGCGCACGCATCCGCACCCACAGCTCGTCCGGAGACGCCTCGCCGACCTCGGCCAAGATCCGCATAACCCGGTACAGCAGCCCGCCGATGATCTCTAGCTGATCCGCCATGCACCCGCCCCCGACGCGATCCACCCGCAGGATCTGATCGGGAGCAATTATTCATCAGGTCATCAGACAACGACGAAGCACTCATAACGAACGAAACTTTAACTACCCAAAGTGATCATTCTGGTGAGCCGGCCAGGCCGTCCGGAGAGGTATCGAGCCGTCCGCCTCCCGCTGCCGCCGTCCACACGCCTCGCGCACCGAGCGCCCGTCGCTCCCGGCGAGCCTGCCGGCAGCCGAAGATCGATGATGCCGTGCGCAGGCACATCGAGCGACAGGACAGGATAGGGCGCGAGCGTGAAGGCGCGCGAACCGATCTGTTTCGCGCGGCGCCGGCTCACGTGGACCGTGGAGAAATACGCCACCTGATTGCCGGAGGTGATTACAGGCGGCAATCCCGCCCGGCTCGCTTCTCTGCGCCGGGACGCCGTACAAGTGCCAGGCGCTTCTGAATACGGTACCGTTAGCCCGGTCACGAGAATGGCTCTCTTCTGCCCCGGGAGCGTCCATGGCTGTTCGCCGGCCTCCGGCCAGGTTGCCGCGGTGACTCCGGCCGAGTTCCGTGGCCTCGAAACCGCCCCGGAACGGCCCGACGCAGGTGGTGGGCCGGTCCCGGAACAGTCGCGGGTCACCGAGATCGACAGAAAGCTCGACCTGCTGGACCGCGCCGCCTCCCCGGGCGACCCACCCGAGCCCCGCCATCAGGACCAACCGGCCGGCCGGGACACTCCCAGCCGGAACACCTCCAGCATCGACGCCAAGCTGGACCTTCTCGACAGGGCGGCGCTCGCCCGTTCCGGCGGCGGCGCGGCTACGCCAGCGGACACCACCGGCGACCGGCCGTCCGAGATCCGCCCGCCCACCGAGCCCGGGAACAGCGACCGGGCTCGGATCGAGGCCAAGCTGGCGCTGCTGGACGACGCGGCCCGCCGCTACCGCCCCGAGCCCCAGGACGCCCCCGCCCCCAGTCGGGAGCGATGGGCCGTCCGCGAGGCACCGCGGACTCTGCCGGACGACCATCCGCTCCTCACCCCGACGGACACCATCAACACCCCCGAACGCGCCGCCTTCCGGGAGAATCTGGCGAAGGAGGTGATCGGCGATGCCAAGCCGCCAGAGCAGGGCAGTCCCGCCCTCGACCTCATGGGCGGCGGCGGAGCCTCCGGCAAGGGCTTCGTGCTCAGGAACCTCGTGGCTGATGGACACGTTCGGACCGACAATGCCGTGCGCCTCGATCCCGATGGCATCAAAGAACTCATTCCGGAGTTCGGTGCCATCGCTCAGGCCGGGGATTCCCGAGCCGCTGATGTCGTCCACGAGGAGAGCAGTACGCTGGCAAAGACGGTGCTCGGTGAGGCCATGAACCGCCGACTCAACATCATCTACGACAGCAACCTAGGTAATCCGGATAAGACCATGAAGCTGATCGATGACGCGCACGAGAAAGGATATGAAGTACGCCTGTTCGGAGTGAGCGCAGACCCAGAGCTCGCGGTCGAACGCGCCGCCGCCCGCGGCGAGCAGTCCGGGCGATACGTTCCTATCGATCACCAGTTGAAGGCGCACCGCGGCTTCTCTCAGGGCTTCGAAAGCTATGCAGAAAAAGCCGACAGTGCCTTCCTCTTCGATACAAACAGCGAACCCAGACAGATCGCCGTAAAGGAGCTTGACGGAGAACTTGAGATTCTCGACCCAGCAGCCTACCAAAGCTTTCAGGCGAAGTCGAGGATCAATCCAGAGGCTACGGGACCGGCGACACTCTACGGCAGAAATATAGATTTAAAAAACTAGGAATTAAATCCGCAAAAGAACGCAATAATACCCCAACAAATTACCGTCGCAACCCTGTCGAGATAGGAGAAAAATGATGCCCGAAGAAGAAATCAGCGAAAAAGCCGCTAAGGAAACCGACGAGGAGTTCGAAGCTCGCCGAAAGAAAGAGTTCAACAAGGGAATGAGAAACGCCCGAACCTTTTCCACGGAGGCGCTGGCGAAAGCAAAAGAAGACGAACGAAAGGAAGATGAAGAAAGGCGGAAGCGCATCTTCGGCGACAAGAATCCCACTCTGTATGTCGATCGCTATACCGACCTGTGAGGCTTCGCGGCTGATCCTGGCGGCCCGACAGAGTCGTCGGGATCGGGTGGAGTCAGATCGGCGCTGAGATCGTACGCAGAGATCCGGGGACGGCTACCAGATGGCGTACTGGTCGCCCGGAGCAGGCTCCGTGCCTTGTGCGCGCCGAAGGCGGCGAGGGTGGCCGGGAGTGGCCGAGTGGCGGCGGCCGAGGCCGGCCGGCGGAGCCAGTGGGCTGACGTAGGCGAGCCCATCGGCCTCCGCGGCGGCCATCGCGTCGTAGATCGCGAGGATGCGGGCCTTCGTCCGCTCGAACCGCTCCGGATCGTTGTTCCGGAAGGCCCGGAAGCTGTCCAGGATGTAGCCGACGTCATCCCGGTCAACGCCGTAGAGGTGGAAGTAGGCGGCATCCAGCTCCGCCCGCAGCTCGAACCGGCGTTCCTCGTCCCAGACGAACGGCGGCCCGGCATCACCCAGGTCCTCGGCGAAGGGCCGCATGTCCCAGGCGGTGTACGTCAGCTCCAGCACCCGCGCCTCGATCCACCGCGCCGGCGCATCCCCCGCCAGCCACCCCACCGGCTCGTCATACCGCTCCGGCGGCAGCACGGGGAGTTGTTTGACGTAGCCGTAGGTCAGGTGAGTACCCGCGACCTTCTGCCGAGTGACGTAGTCGAGTACGAATGACGTGAGATTGGCGAAGAGCAGGGGAAGACGCTCCGATACGCTGTAAAGCAAGGGCATGGTATGCCCGATTGCCACGAGCGGAAAGATGCTGGCGATCAAGGTCCGTTCGTCGGAGGCGCGGGCGATGTCGCGCCAGCCGAGCAGCCAGCCGCGGTCCCACCGCTCGCCGAGCTTCTTCTCGGCCTTCTCCTCGGCGACCCAGTAGCGCGGCAGCGTGACGAAGTCCGGGTCGGCGTGCTGCTTGGGCGTCGTCCGGGGCAGGGTTCCCATGTTCGCCTGAGCTTGGGTCTGCCCCTCGTACGTTCCCAACCGATAGTCAAAATGGTGGACCATCTTCGCCTCGATCAGCGGGAGCATGTACTCGGCGTCCTCGCCCGACCCTCGCGTGAAGACGTTACCGACAAGATGCCAGCCGGCCTTCTCCAGATCCTTACGGGTGTGGAAATATTTGGAATCGTTGGCCATGTGCAGCATGGATTTGAACGAGATATTCCACGGGTTCGACGGCGGCGCATCCTGCCAGAGGACCGGTACGCGGCGATAGATGTCCAGGGTGATGCGGGCGTCTCGCGGGGACCGGAAGATCGAGACGGTCCTGGTGTTCGGGTTGAGGAGACGGATCTCGGCCGGTGTCATGGTGAACAGGCGGTCGGCCACGTCGACCATCCGCCGTGATCCGAAGGCGAACGGCACCCGGTCGGCTCCGGCCTGACGCCCGGCGAGAGTGAGAAGGCAGAACCGGACTCGGTGGTCCACCGCGCGGCTGAGTAGGAACTCCTCGTTCTCGAACTCCACCAGCCCGGCGAGCGACTCCTTCTCGACGACGTCCTGGAAGAACGGCGCGGTCGTGGCGTCGGTGGCGATGCCGGTGGGCAGCACCAGGCCGGCACGACCGTGCGGGCCGAGGATGGTCCGGGCCGTCTCGGCGAAGACAGCGTAGGTGTTGACGTCGCCGCGGCCGGTGAGCGGGTAGCGGCCCGAGTCCCGCAGCAGTTGCGACCAGCCGGCGGACTCCCGCAGGTGATCCTGGAAGTCGGCGTACAGGGCACGGTCGGAGGCGAACTCGCTCTCCTTCAGCGCGTCGATCAGGTGCTGCCGGGCCGCCTTGTTCGGGGCCTTGGCGATCTTCTCGTCCCGGTGCGCGAAGAACTCCTTCTCCTGGAGCTTCACCCGCTCCCACGGCGGGTTACCCAGGACGCAGGAGAAGCCGCCGCGCCAGCCGGTGCCCGGGTTCGCGTCGGGAGCGTCGGGAGCGTCCGGATCGTCCGGATCGTCCGGATCGTCATCCGTGCGGAAGACGTCCGGGAACTCCAGATGCCAATGGAAGAAACGGTACCGGTCCGTGATGTCGTCCAGGAGCTTCGCCAGCTCCGGTGACAACTCCTTCGAACCAGCCATCAGCGGATACAGGAGCTGATTCGTGATCGCCGGTGGCCCACCCTCGTGCTTCGGCCAGACGAACGCGGCGCACCAGGCGTTGGCGGCCAGCAGGTGGAGGCGGCGCTCGGGCATGGCCTTCAGGGCTTCGTACCGCCGCGCCTGCTCACGGACATCCGACAGGGACAGTGCACGCAGATCGATGATCTCACGCAGCTCCTGCCGACCGCGCAGGTTGGCGAAGTGACTGATGTCGGCGGATTTCCGCGCCTCCAGGAAGACCGCACCGTGGTTGTCGGCCAGCAGTGCCCTGACCCGGCTGGCATCATCGTCGCCGAACGTCTTGAAGGCGGCGTCGGGGATTCCCCCGTCCAGCAGCATCGGGGTCACGCCGAGCAGGGCGTTGCCGACCTTGATGTGATGGTCGAGGTAGGCGAGCGGGCGGTTCGGCTCGACAGACGCCAGCCACAGCGAGAACTTGGTGATCTCGACCGCCAGCGGGTTGATGTCGACCCCGTAGACGCACCGCGCGACGACCTCGGGCAGGATCTTCACGATCTCCGCCCGGGACGGTTCGTCGTCTCCCCGGTCCATGATCGCGTATCTGCGGGCGATCCGGTGCGCGGCGGCGGCGAGGAAGTGCCCGGAGCCGCAGGCCGGGTCCACCACGGTGATCCGCAGGAGATCCGCGGGAATGCCGGAGGCCGCGTACCGGTCGATCACGGGGTCCAGCGCGGTCCTCAGCAGCGAGTCGATGAGCGCGTTCGGGGTGAAATACGAGCCGGTGGTCTTGCGTTCGTTGCCCGGCGCGTCGACGAGACGGAACCGCCGGGCCGGCAAATCCGGGTCCGGCACCAGTTCCAGCAGCGACTCGTAGACGCTGCCGAGCTCCGCACCGCCCAGCTGGGCGAAGTCGACCCGCTGCCGGCGGCCCCGGTCATCCGTGACATGGCTGAGCAGTTTCACCGCGGCGAGCAGCCGCCGGTTGGGAAGTTCGAGCCGGCGCAGCTCGTCGGGACGGGCGTCGCGGTCGTCCGCACCGGTCTCGCGGTCTTTCGGGCCGGACTCGCCGGACTCGCCGGACCGGCCCCGCTCGGTCGCCGAGCCGCCCGTGAAGTACAGCCCGCCGAGGGCCGGCAGGGCAAGCTCGGGCCGACCGCCGTCGCTGCCCAGGGCCTCCAGCACCAGGACGAGCCCGCGCCACAGGTCACCATGCTGATCACCACGCCGCCGGGAGGCGATGCGGCGCAGCCGCGCGGTGGAGAAGTAGGAGGCGTACCGCCGCCGGCCCTCGATGATCTGATCCGTGAGGCGCTTGCGGTCGGCCCGCTGCCGCGGCGTCTCGTCCGGTTTCTCCTCGGGAGGCCGGGGATGCAGCACGTCCCGGTCCTCGATGACGAACAGGAAGACCAGCTGGTACACGAGCCGGAGCAGTTCGTGGCGGAACTCGTCGGGAGTCAGCCCGCCGTGCTGGCGGCCGGCCGCCAGCATCGCGCGCAGCCCGGGGTTGGCCTCCAGGAAACCGGTGCCCAGCTCCGCCATGGCCCGCACGACGTTGTCCCGCAGCTTGTCCCCGGCGACGATGCCCGCGGCCGCCGCATAGGTGTGCCAGCGTTCCAGCCAGCAGTCCGCCGGGTTCGTCGGCGCCGCGGCCACCCGATCGGGCGCCTCGAACCGCGAGGCGTGCGCGAAGGCGAAGAGCACCTCGAAATCGGAGTACAGCTCGCCGTCGAAAATGGCTTCGAGATCGAACTCCAGGTAGGAGTGGCCGACCAGGGCCGCCGACTCCCGCAGGATCCGCAGCTTCCGGCCGTTGGAAAGGATCCCCCACAGCCGGTCGTCGTGCCGGTTGAGGAACGCCTGCATCATGCGCTGCGGGGCCCGGTCGCTCTTCGCCGGCCCCAGCCGCTGGTCCAGATCGCGGTTCCAGGCGGCGAGGTGGACGGGAACGTGCCGCCACTCGTGGCTGATGGCATCGTCCTCGCCGAGGTGGCGCACGTGCGCGACGCGGCCGTAGCCCAACTCGCCCAACAGGACCTGCAACCACAGCTCACGGGTCAGCGTGGTCCCCGTCCTCCCCGTCCTCCCCGTCCTCCCCGTCGTCCGCGGGCCCGCCGCCGCGCCCACCGCCCCACCCGCGGTCGCCGACCGCTCCTCGGCGGCGAGCCTCGCGCGGAAGGTGCGGTACGCCCCGAGCAGGTACGCCCAGTGGCGGCTGGCCGCGTCGCCGAGCCGTTCCCCGGCCGCCAGGTGATAGTCCTCGGCGCGCGTGCCGGCGAGTTCCGGGTCGGCGTCCCTGACCCGCCGCACCAGGTCCCGGGTGAACAGGCTGCCTTCGAGGCTGACGGAGAGGAGCTCGACGTCCCCGATTCTCAGTGTCATGAGCCGGCCCCGGCCGGCAGGTAGACGTAGACCCCGAGGACGTCGGCCCGGTCGTGCGGGGTGACGGTGAGCCCGCGGCGGCGGCGCAGCCCGGCGACCTCCCGGGCCCGCAGGTGGGCCTCGCGCAGCGCCTCGGCGAGCCGCTCGCCCTGTGCGTCCAGCTCAGGCGCGACGTCGGCGAGCTCGGTGATGGCGCGTTCCGCCTGCCGGCGAACGAACTCGGGCAGGGCGTTCTCCGGGTCGACGGCGAACAGCCGGTCGATGTCGGGCGGCGTCAGCCACTCGCGGTTCTCCCCGCGGCCACGGTAGCCGACCAGGCGCGCGTCCTCGGCCACGGTGTCGACGGTCTTCGCCGCGCCGGGCAGCGTCAGATGGAACCGGTAACGCACGAGGAGCACCACCGTGCGCGTGGCCACCGCGGAGGTGCGGAACACCCCGCAGCGCGCCCCCGGCGGGCGCCGCACCGCACCACCCGCCGGGTCCGCGGGAGCGCCCGCCCCCGCGGGCCCGGGATCATCCACCGGGGCGATCACCCCGGTCCGGTCGTCCAGCGCCTCCTCCAGCACCGCGCGGGCGAGCCCCGTGACCGCCGGGTCGGTCCGCACCAGGGCCCGATGGCCGGGCGGAACCGGCAGGTCGTCGTGCAGAACCAGCCGGCCCGCGCCGCCCGGCGACACGCGCAGGGCGTCGGTGTAGAGGGGGTCCAGCCCGGTCACGTCGGCGACGAGACCGTCCGAGGTCTCCGTCGGAACCACCTTCACGCCCAGCTCGTCGAGGGTGTTCAGGACGAACCGGCGGACGTCGGCCTGGCTGCCGAGGGCTTCCCGCACGTCGTCCAGCACGCCCTGCACCTCGTCCAGGTCGACTCCGCTGTGGGCGTACTTCGTCAGCGTCCGGGACTCCCGCTTGGCGGCGCTGTGCCACTCGTCGGTCACCTCGTCGTCGGTCCGGACGACGTCGAGATCGAGGGTGAGCTGCTCGCCGTCCTTGCGGCGCAGGACCAGCCCTTCAAGCATGGCGATGAGCAGGCTCTCGGCGTTGTCGGGAACCGGGACCGTCACCCCGGTGTCGCGGGCGATCCGGCGGTGCTTGCGCAGCAGGACGTCCAGCACGAGACCGTCGATGCCGTTGTCCGCGCCGTACAGGGTGACCGCGCGGACGTACGACTTCCGCTGGCCGAACCGGTCGACCCGGCCCTCGCGCTGCTCATGGCGGGTCGGATTCCAGGCCAGATCGTAATGGATCACCGCCTGGAAGCTCTCCTGGAGGTTGATGCCCTCGGACAGACAGTCGGTAGCGACGAGAATGTGCCGGCCCGGGGTGGCGGTGAGCCTCTCGATGCGGGCGGCCCGCGCCGCGTGGGGCAGCTCGCCGGTGACGGTCTCGACCGTCGCCTTCTTCCCGAACGTCGCCGTGAGATGCCTGCCGATGTATTCCGCCGTCGGGAGGTAGCGGCAGAACACGATCGGGTCGTACCCGTCGGCCTGCAGACCCTTGATCTCTTTGATCAACGTCGTCAGCTTGGCGTCGTGTTCCTTCCCTGCCAGCTCCAGCTCCTTGGCCCGACCGGCCAGCCTCGCGAGTGTCGCCCGCGCCCCGGCGGAGAGGGTGTCGTCGAGCGCGCCGGGGCGACGTCCAGCCCGTCGATCGCCTCGGCCTCGATCAGGTCGTAGGTGCCGGGGCGGCCCAGCGCGTCCGCCTCGGCCGCCGATCCGGCGGCGGCGGTGACCGACCGCGCGGTGAAGGTCGCCGCCGCCGCAGCCGGCGAGGACGCCACCGATCGCAGCAGGGCCAGCGCCGACCACCACCGCACCCGGCGGGTCCGCTCCCCGTCGGGATTCGTGACCGTCTCCCGGGCGAAGGCGAGCACCTCGTCGTGGAACCCGGAGTAGGCCGCGCTCATCCGGTACCCCACGTCGCGGTACTGGCGATCCTCCGGGAAGGGGGTGTCCTGCCCTTGATAGCGGCGGATATCGCGGCGGCGGCGCTGCACGAAGTGCCGGGCGAGCTCCTCCCGGCCACGCACGGTGTCCAGATCGAGCAGCGCGAGCCGCGGGCTGAGCAGGCTCAGCAGATCCCGGAACGCGTCCTGCTTACCGGAGTGGGGCGTGGCGGTGACCAGCAGGAGGTGGCGGGGGCGGCCCTGTTTCGTGGGACGGTCGGCGATGCCGCGCAGCAGGTCGTAGCGCTGCTGGACGCGCTGCCGGCCGCCGGGACGCAGGTGTGCGCCTCGTCGACGATCACCAGGTCCGGGCAGGACCGCGCGAACAGCGTCCGGCGCTCATCCGTCTTGATGAAGTCCGTCGAGACGATCGTGAACGGGAAGTGTTCGAAGATGGATACTCCGCCCGCCCGGCGCTCCAGGCCGGCGACCGTGGACGTCAGGACCAGCTCGGCCTCGATGGCGAACTTGTCGGCCAGCTCCGCCCGCCACTGTTCGGCGAGCGCGGGTGGGCAGAGCACCGTCAGCCCGGTGGCGTCCCCCTGCACCAGCAGCTCCTTGGCGATGAGAGCCGCCTCCACCGTCTTGCCGATCCCGACGTCGTCGCCGATGAGCAGGCGGACCGGGTCCTGGCGCAGCGCGAGGAGCAGCGGGACGAGCTGGTATTGCCGGGGGGGTGACCGCGACGGCGGCGAGCGAGCGCAGCGGGCCGGCGCTCGCGGTGAAGCCGAGCCGCAACCCGGTGGCCAGGATGGAGATGGAACGGTGGTCGCCGGCCGCCGCCGGATCCGGCGGCGGGAAACCCACGGACGTCGCCTCGTCCCGGAACAGCCCGGTGACGTACTCCTCGTCCCCACCGAGCGGCCGCACGACGAGGAAATTCGGGTCGTCGCCGGGCAGGACCACCCATTCGCGCCCGCGGGCCTTCACCAGCGACCCCGGCTCGAAGTCGCGGGTCGGGGTGGCGCCGGTCGGGGTGGCGCCGGTCGGGGTGGGGTGGCGCGGCGTCGAGACGGCCGCCATCAGCCGCGCCGCCCGCGGCCGAACACGTTCGGGTAGTGCGCCACGATCTTCCCCCACTCCGCGTCATACCGGAACCGGACGACCAGCCACCCCAGGTCGGCCAGCCGGTCCTCGGCGTCGGCGTCCCGCGCGGCCGCGTCGGCGGCGTCATGGTGCGGACCGTCGACGAACACGGCCACCGCCCCCGACGGCAGCCGGTAGACGAAGTCCGGCCGCGCCGCCGCGTCCGATACAAGCATTTGCGTCGCGTCAGGTAACCGATAACCCTCTTCGCGGAGGAATGTTACAAGTTGCCGCTCCAACCCCGACCCCGCCCGCTCGCGCAACGCCTCGGCGTGCCCCTCCGCGCCGCCCGCGTGGCCGTGCCGTGGCTCGGTACGGGCCGCCATCAGGGCACGAAGGGGCTCGACCGCGGCATGTCGATCGATGACGGTATGGTCGGACTGATTGCCATAGGAGAGCAGGCAGTCGTAGCAGCCCCGTTCGCAGCGATCCCGGGCGCCCGGCGCCCGGTCGGTGTCCTCCCCGGTCTTCGGATCGAAATGGACGATGCGCAGCGCCTCCTCCGCCACCGCCGCCAGCGCCTCCGGCTCGTCATGCAGGCGGCGCAGCACGCCCGCGCCGCCCTCCGCGCTCTCGACGAAGAGCATCCGGCCCCGGCCGTCCGGGTCGGGCAGCCGCTGGGGCTCCAGCTCCGCGTCCTCGAGCTGGAACAGCGCCTCGATGCCGCGTTCGAGCGCGTACCGCACCGAGGTCGCCACCTCGTCGGAGACCGGCCGGGCGAGCCGGACGACGGCGATGTTGCGCCGGTCCTCCACGTACGGGATGATTTTGCGGGCCCGCGGGTCGTCGGCGAACTCGTCGAGACCGGACTCCTCCTCCGTGAGATCCCCGGCCCGGAGCTCGCCGGCCCGTCTCTCATTCAGCCACCGGCCGTTGACGGTGTCGAGCCAGTAGCCGACGTCGTTCTTGTCCGCCCGCCGCCGCAGGCCCTGGTTGATGATCCGGATCGTCGCGGTATCGCCGTAGACGAACTCGGCGAGGTCCTCCCCATCCGGGCCGCGCACGTCTGCGGCGAGCCGTCCCGGCCGGACCCCGTGCCGGCTGAACCGGAAGGTGGTGAGCAGGTCGAAACCGGCCCGGCGGCGCTCCTCCTCGTCGGAGGAGATCCGTCGGCGATGGGTGGTGGTCACCGTCTGCAGGTGCATGAGCCCGGCCCGGCCGCCGCCCAGCACCGCGCCACACTCCTCGCACCGGTTCACGGCCGCGTCGCGATGATGCCAGTAGCCGCAGGACTCGCACAGCCGTGCCTCGATCGTCGCCACCGATCCGGGGACGCCGTGCTCCGAGCCGGGGACCTGGACGCTGGTGACCTGGTACCGCCCACCCTCGTGATAGATCAGCGCACCCGGGCCGGACTCGCCGACCGCGATGAACCGGGGCCGTTGGATGTAGGACCCGTCGCCCCGCCGGCTGCCGGGAATGTAGGCGGCCAACGGCATCCGGGGGAAGGAATAACCCGGTAGGAAACCCTCGGAGGCGAAGTAGCGGTAGGAGTAGAAATCACTGAAGAGCTGCTGGTCGGGGGAGTCGTTGGTGAGCAGGTGCAGGCGCTGCTCGGCCTCGTACCGACGTCGGCGCGCGGCCGCCCGTGCCTTCGACTGGGTGGACCGGTCGAGCACCCGGCGGTTCTGCTCCCGCTGGTAGGCGATCGCCTGCCGGTACATCGCCCGCCACCGGTCGCACGCTCCGTCGAACGCGAGGAACGCCCCGTTCACGACGTCGGGTATCCACCGGTCATACCACCAGGGGCTGTTCTTCATCTCCTCGGCGAGCACCGCCTCGGCCCGCCGCACCGTGCGGGCCCGCACGGCGGGGCCGTCCAGGTGAGCGGCGAGATCCTCCCGGATCGGCAGTGGCAGCTCGCCGCGTGGGCCCTCGGCGGTATCGAGGACGTCGGTGAGGCCGCGGTGCAGGCTCGCGCCGCTCTCGGCGAGCCAGATGGCATGCACGTGCGAACGGACCAGATCCTCGTTCGCGAGGTCGAGCCGGGGCAGGGTCACGCGACCGGCGACCATCAGCTTCGACCGGCGGAAGTAGTACTGGTCGTGCGCGCTGCCGGTGGAACAGTAGGTCGTCACGAGCGCCGGCTGGCCGCTGCGCCCGGCCCGGCCCGAACGCTGCGCGTAGTTGGCCGGGGTCGGGGGGACGTTGCGCATCATGACGGCGTTGAGGTCCGCGATGTCGACGCCGAGCTCCATCGTCGGCGAGCAGTAGAGCAGGGGCAGCCCGCCCTCGGCCGGGTCGCCCCCGCGGCGGAACGTCTCCTCCCGGTCCTGCCGCTGCTGGGCCCGGACCTGGGCGGTGTGCTCGCGGGCGACAATGCCGGCGAGCTCCGCGGCGGCGTGCGAGTACAGATCGCGGAAGAACGGGTTGACCCGTGCGCCGACGGTGTCGTCGACCACGCGGCGCAGCGGGTCCTCCGCGCCACGTCGACCGCTCCCGGCCCGCCAGATGAGCGCCGACGCCTTCACCCGGTAGCCCGCCGGGCCCCGTTGAGCCCGCGCGTAAGCCCGCGCGCCGCCGCGGGCCGGCCCGGTGACCATCACCTGCCCGATCAGGCCATGGCGCTCCAGCACCGTGAACAGGTCGTGGATCACGGCCTCGGCGTCGTCCGTCCGGATCCGGCCACGGTGGCGCGGGCACTCGTGCGGTCGGCGCAGGTAGCGGCCGAACGCACCACGACCGGTGACGTGTATGGCGTCCCGCGTGCCTCCCCGGCCGCCCGGGAACGGGTAGGCGGTGCGTTCGAGCACCCGCGGCTCGTCCCCCGACACCGCCCAGACCCCGCGGAGCAGATGGTCGGCTGTCTGGACGATGCGCTCGTGGCCAGGCTGGGTGAGGGCGTCGACGTCGACGGCGAGCGCCCGGCGCATCTCGTCCAGCAGGATGCGGGCGAGCAGCGCCCGGTGCTCGGGATCGTCGTCGCGCAGCAGGGCATGGGTTGTCGCCCACGACGCCTGGTGCTGAGCGATCTCGTCCAGGTCCACGTAGTCGAAGGTGATGAGGCCGGTCTGCTCGAGGTTCGGCATGGTCACCCGCCAACCTCGTTCGAGGTCGGCGTAGACGCGGTACCCGATCGCCGCCCGCAGCGCCCGCAGCACGTTGTCGCGCTGGCTGAACACCGGCTCCTCGATCGCGGAGAACGACCGCATCGGCAGGTCCAGCGCATCGGTGACACGCTCGGCAACCGAGTCGAACCGCAGGCCGGCGGGGCCCGCCGCGCGCGCGGCCCGGTACAGCGCGCCGCGTAGCTGGGTGACCTGCACGAAGTCGTTGAGATGCCCGGCCTGCAGGCTCGCGTCCTGGCGGTTATCGACGAAGGTGAGCAGCTTCTTGGCCCGGGAGTCCAACGCCTTCTGGCGCCGCAGGTTACGCACGATGCTGGTGCTGACCAACGACACGGCCGAGCTGCGCCCTCGGCGGCGAACGAGGCCAGCTTGGCGAAGTCCTGGGCCCGCAGCTGCTCGTACGAGACCCGGCAGCGCAGGCAGAACCGGAACGGCGCCGGGATGAACCAGGCCGTCATCGGCTCGGACGCCACGGAACCAGACGCCACCGAACCGGACGCCGCGGAACCGGACGCCACCGAACCAGACATGTCACGAAGGAACACGGCGCGCTCGCCGTCCGTCTCGACCTCGCTGCCGTCCGCCGTCACCCGGACCCGGCGCGGCACCTGATCGGCGAGTCTTGGCAGGACGAACGAGTGCCCGTGCTCGTCAGCGTCGAACCAGGTGTCCGGAAAACGCCCTTCGGCAATGGGATCGGTAGGCCAGGGATGATCCTCGCTCACATAGAGATAGCCGAGATCGGCTTCACTTTCAACCGCGACCGACTCCCGGCGGGCGGTATAGGAGTCGGAATGAAATAACTTGCGCGTTTCGAACCCTCCACAGGCCTGTGACCTGCGATGATGCTCTCGATCACGTATTTGTTACTTCATTACGTCCCCATAGCGGCGAGGGGTGTCCCTGCTGCGCGCGACGACGAGATATTCCTGGCCACATTCACGACAGAAGGCCAGCGGCAGCAGTACCTTGTCCCGCGATCCGGGCACACTCACCTGGTATTGACTGGTAATATACCGGACCATCGTCGGTTCCAGGCTGACGTGGACCGTGTCCCCCTTGGAGAGGAACTGGTGCAGGCGAAAGGCGAACAACGGTCTGCCGTGCTCCGGATGACGCACCGCCGCGCCCTCGACGAGCATGGCCTGAATGGCGCCGGCACAGGTTTCCACCGGGAGATCCGTCCGCTCGGCGAGCTTCTCGGCGGCAGCGGCCAGGGTCGTCGAGTCCTCCCGCACCAGCCGGTCTCCGGGACCGAGAGCCAGACCGAAGGTGTCCTCGACCCAGATCGCCAGCGGATCGCCCGCGAGCCGCGCAAAGGGCTGGGGCCGGCCCCCGCTCGGCGGTGGCGCGCCGGTTGGGTCGAGCGGTACCTGCTCACCGACCCGCACCGGCGGCTCGGCATCGATGACCCGGGCCCGCAACTCCACGTCACTGACCGGTCGCCACGCCGTCGCGCGTTCGAGCGTCTCACCGATGACCCGGTCGGGCCGAACCTCCGCGCCGAACAACCGACCCGCCACGACGGCGACCTCGCGGCGCATCTCCTCGAAGGACGCCTTTCTCGACATGGTGGCCGAGGTACCGACACACTGCATGTCCGGTGCTTCGCACGCGTCCCGTACCCGTCGGGTGAGCAGTGCGACGTCAGCACCCTGACGGCCGCGGTAGGTATGTAGTTCGTCGAGGACGAGGAAACGAAGGCCGGCGGCTGCCCCGATCAGAGCCTGGCGCTCGTGCGGCCGGGTGAGGATATACTCGAGCATCACGTAGTTCGTCAGCAGT